>NZ_JAVJTO010000024.1:0-102081 GCF_040220235.1 Coleofasciculus sp. B1-GNL1-01 | reverse complement strand
GGGCTATTTGTTTCAGCCAAGGTAAGGTGTCTGGGTCATCTTTCCAACCTTTGGCTAATTCTTGTAACGCTGCACGTCGCACATATTCATTGTCATCAGATAGGGCTTTTTGTTTGAGAATCGGTAAAGTGTCTGGGTCATCTTTCCAGCCTTTGGCTAATTCTTGTAACGCTGCATATCGCACATACTTATCGTCATTAGATTGGGCTTTTTGTTTCAACCAAGGTAAGGTGTCTGGAGAATCATGCCAAGTTGTCGCAATTGCCGCAACCGCTTGGGTGCGAATTTTCTGAACTAAATTAGCTTCCCTGATATATAGTATATAATCATCAGGGAAGTCATACTGGATTAACCCTTTGATCTGATTCAGTAATTGAGTCGCCGTTGATGCGATAACCGAACGATTCCGCACCTCAGAAAGACAATCCGCCGCTAAAAACACATTAATAAACTGTTCCTCTTCCCCCGGCTGATTCCTCAAATCATCCAGAATCTCCCCAGCCAACTTGGGTTCAATCATCCCCACAATCAGCCGTAACACTTCATGCCAAGACTGATCCTGCCAATGCTTGCCAAAAACCTCGCTTTTCAACTCCTCCAGAGAAATTGTTCGTTCTTTCTCAAACTGCCAAACATACTCCCAGGCGCAGAAATATTCCAAAAATGTCCGATGCACAAACGCATAATAATCCGCCCCCATGAAACATAAGATAAAATTCCGTTCCCGCAGTTGCTTAATCATCACCCTAGCCACCGCCCTGGGATTATTAATATCGAGAGTTTTCAGATAATCCGTCAAAATTATTTCTAACTCATCCGCCGCAATCAGATTACCCGCTAACCCTTTCTCTGCTGCTTGCATCTGATAAGCTACCTTACGCAGCATCGCCTGTTTATCTTTATAATCAATCGTTTGAATCTCTAACTGCTGATGTTCTATTAACGCCCGTTCTACATCCCATTGATGCAGCAATACCCGCGACGCTTGGTTGTATAATTCCGGTCTATCTCTGGGCAATTCCTGATTGCGATTTAATATTGCCATCATGGTTAGCAACAAGGGATTCCCAGCCAGTTCGCGAATTGCTTTTGAGGTGTTAATTGCCCGTTGCAGTCGTTCTCGCTTCCTCTGTTTATCGGCTTTATCGGTAAAGGTTAAATCATGCCAACGGGTAATAAATTCCTGAATCTGATCCGCCTCTAAATCTTGCAACATAAAGTGATAAAACTGGGCATCTCGTAACCGCTGCGGCTTATAACCAATCACGCGAGAGGTGACAATTACCCGCACATCAGGATAGTCATTGGTGAAGCGATGAATATCAGTAATTACATCCTCCCGTTTTCCCGGATCAAATACTTCATCCAAGCCATCAAACATAACCAAAGCATTTCCGGCTTTTAACTGTTCCACCAATTGATGCTGATTTAGATGACAGACAATACCGCTGCTATCATGGAAAAATTCAAGGAAATTCTTACATTGTCCCACATCGCGATTCCGCATATAGGTGCGTAATTCAATTAGCAGGGGAATCGGCTGTAAACTAGCGTCATTGGGTGCATAATTTGCCCAAGCTAATGCTAAATATTGCAACAAGGTAGACTTACCGGAACCCGGATCACCGAGAATCACCAGATAGGGATAGTTATCTTTATCTTGAATAATTTCTCTGATAGAACAAATCGGCTGTTGAGAATAAACCTGTTTATAGTCGGTTAACTCTTCGATGGATATCTCTGTATCAAGTTGATTACTCTCTCGCAGTCGCTGTTGATGTTCTTTGGGCAGTTCATAGACTTGGGGGACTATCTGATGAACTTGTCGCACATTTTGGGGAATGAAAACTTGCCAGAGTTTCAGTTCATTATAGGCGCAGCCTGTTGTATCTAAACTGGATAGGTTTAAATTGCTGTAGCGTTCCCGTAATCCTTTTTGATAGTTGGTTAAATTAAAATCGGGAGTAATTCCTGCTATTTCGCGAACCTGTTGTTCAATAGATTCCTGAATCGCTAATTCTAACTGTTCCCTTAACTCTGGCGAAGTTCGGACAAGGCGTTTCACGTCTTTAACATATTGCTTGGCAATCCCATCCCAGTTAAACCCAGTTGGCATATCGGGTGAATAGCGCTGTACCCAAATGCTTCTTAATTGATTGGCGTCGATGATGCGACAATTTTTCTCAAAGGCTTTTCCCAATATGGGTTTCACTTCGTCATCTCGGATAAACTGCCCAATTGCGACTTGATAGGTGTCTCGGACTTCTGCGCCGGTTAACTCACATTCAACTAATAGTTCATCTTCGATGAGTTTCAAGAATTGGGCTAAGGCTTCAAGTAAGGCGTTTTTGAGGACATTCGGTGAGGCTAATAGTACCCCCTCTGGGATGCAGTCTTTGAAAAAATCACTAACGTACTCTTCCAGCTTTTCCTGCTGTAGTTTCAACCAAATCTGCTTCAGTTCTAAGTTTTTAACGATTAAAGTGCCGACACTACTCAACGCTGTCCCCGGTTCCACCATGTTGCCATTCCTGCAGGAAACTCATTTTTACCATTTTAGGCAAGAATCCTTTTGTAGTGGTGTGGCACAGCTCATTAGGGGCTGCTGAATAAGTCTTGTGGTGAGGGGGAGCGGGGGAAGCTGGGGAACCGTAGGGGCGCATACTTAAGCTCAACCCCTCTCCCAAGCCAGCCCTCACCCCCAGCCCCTCTCCCAAGCTTGGGAGAGGGGAGCAAGAGGGGAGCAAGAGAATCCGGTTCCCCTACTACGAACCTGCTTTCGTCCTGATACTATTTCTCGTAATACATTGCCTCTAACTGTATGACGACTGTATGTCATTGTGTATGACAATTTTCAAGCTATAATTTTACTCGTTGCGGAATCAGTCCGGCTTTCCTATTGAGCTTCGCCAGCTTAAAGATAAGAATTTAATTTTGTAAAAATAAAAATTATTAACATAAAAACTTACTTTTATTTCTTGCTCATAAATTATAAACAATTGATAAAAATGTTGCCGAAAATCAATCCAGTGCAATAGCATAGGAATGATGTAGAAAACGGTCTGATAGGATAAAAAACTGGGTGTCTCTAGTAGTCTGGGTTAAACGCTCCTCTAGAATGTATGTTAATTAAAGCCAATACCTCCTCAGGTTATTTGGCTTCAATCTTGGTCAAACCCAGCATTTGTGAACAGGCTGACTTTCCATTCTCGATTCAGCCAAAAACGATGATCAGCTCTCATCCTACAGATTGGCTAAATCAGGGTTATCTATGATTATGAGCAAACTTGGATTCAACTGAACTAAACAGCAAGTATCCTGCGATGACCTACACCTTGACAGACTCACGATTTTGCAGCATACGTTTGGCTTATCCTTTAGGAAAAATGCCCTGAGTGAATTTATCGGTAAAGATGTAACCAATTTCATCCCTGTGCTAAGACGGGTAAAAACCCACCCCCCCTAATCTGGCAAAACAGAGGACTAGGGGGGTTTCCAAGGAAATAAATGGACTGTATTTTTTCGCCTCCCATCTCCGGAAGGGAGATGGATTTGTTCAACGGAATCTAGAGTGGTAGGTAACCAGCCATGTGGGCAAAATTTCTCAAAAATTTAACCAACCAGAAAAAGCTTCAAAATCAAATCTTATTGCTGCTGTTTTTAAGCAGTCTTATCCCCGTCTCAATCGTCGGACTTTATGGAATATTTTCGTCCTCGACTGCCTTATCCGAAGTCTCGGAAACTCAACTGGAGGACAGGGTTACTGATGATGCCGAAAATATTGATGCTGTCTTAGAGGGGATTAATGAGGATGTCTTATTCCTGAGCAAGATTCCCGCTATTCAAGGAATTATTCGCTCAGAAACGGATTCCGAAACCAATCAATCGGCTGATGTTTGGGTAGACCAAGCCCAGACTATTTTTGAGAGTCTAATGCAGGCGAAGTCTCAATATATGCAGCTGCGATTTATTGACGAAAATGGTCTGGAAATAGTCAGGGTTGATTCCGATGGAACGACGACGACAGTTATCCCGGAATCGGACTTACAAAATAAAGGCGATCGCGGCTATTTTGTTGAAGCGATGAAACTAGAGCCAGGAGAGCTTTATGTCTCCCCGGTGAACCTAAACCAGGAACGCGGAGAAATCGAAACCCCGTTTAAACCAGTAATTCGCTACGCCACACCTGTTGCTGATGCAGCCGGGAACAAACAGGGGATTGTGATTGCCAATGTTTTTGCCAACACGTTCCTTAGATTTATCGAAGATGCTAAATTAAGCGGGGGCGAAACAGCCTTACTGGTTAATGCAGAGGGCTACTATCTCTCTCACCCCGATGATGAGAAAGAATGGGGATTTGACCTAGATACAGATGAAACCTTGGCGAAGGATTATTCTGACCAAATCGTTGAGCAAATTCTCCAAGGCGGACAGGGATTAATTGGTACAGGAAGTAATGAACTCATTAGCTACGCTACCGTTGATCCAGCGCCGAATCAACCTGGCTTTTTAGTGGCTATCCGTACCGTTCCAAAAAGCACGATTTTTGCCTCTGTGACGGCGTTTAAAGTGGTGGCGACGCTGATTATTTTAATCTCCCTC
The DNA here is from genome assembly GCF_040220235.1 of Coleofasciculus sp. B1-GNL1-01. Taxonomy (NCBI): domain Bacteria; kingdom Bacillati; phylum Cyanobacteriota; class Cyanophyceae; order Coleofasciculales; family Coleofasciculaceae; genus Coleofasciculus; species Coleofasciculus sp. B1-GNL1-01. The sequence goes on along the minus strand of NZ_JAVJTO010000024.1, from coordinate 97,479 downwards.
GCCGCTGTGCTACCCGTGGGCGTTTTCCGGACAAGTCAACTAGCAGATTTACTTAAACAAATTGTGACTCGTATCTCCACCTCTAGCCAAGAGATTTTTTCCACCTTAGAAGAACAAGAACGGGTGGCGAGTCAACAAGCGGCTTCAGTGAATGAAACTACCACTACCATGGATGAGTTAGAAGCCTCCTCCCGACAATCCGCCGAACAAGCCAAGGCTGCTGTATCCGCCGCCCAGAAAGCACTAGATCTGACGAAAGGAGGAACCCAAGCAGTCGGTGAAACCCTGGAAGGGATGTACACCCTGGAGAATAAAGTTGGCGCGATCGCCCAACAGATTGTTCGTCTTTCGGAACAGGCAAATCAAATTGGTAGTATTTCTCAGTTGGTGTCTGAATTAGCCAACAAAACCAACATGTTAGCGCTCAATTCTTCAGTAGAAGCAGTGCGGGCGGGCGAACATGGGAAAGGCTTCTCAGTGGTTGCCAATGAAATTCGCAAACTAGCCGATCAAAGTCAACAATCTGCCGAAAAAATTGGTCTTCTGGTGTCCGAAATTCAAAGCGCGATTAACTCAACGGTAATGGTGACAGATGAAGGGACAAAAACCGTGGCATCCGGTGTGCAAATTGCCCAAAAAACTAATGAAGCGTTCACCGGGGTAGCCGATGCGGTGGACAAAGTAGTGCTAAACAACCAACAAATCTCCCTGAACTTGAAACAGCAAGTCGATGCGATTCAACAAGTCGTGGAGGCGATGGAAACCATTAATAAGGGGGCAAAAGAAACCGCCACAGGTATCAATCAAACCAAGATCGGGACTCAGCAACTGAACGAAACCTCTCTGGAATTGCAAGAGATGGTTTAACTGCGCCGAGTTGATGTAGAGACGCGCCATGGCGCGTCTGGGAGGTGGGGGAGATGAGGGAGATGAGGGAGCAGAGGGAGCCGGGGGAGCTAGGGGAGCCGGGGGAGCTAGGGGAGATAGGGGAGATGGGGGAGATGGGGGAGCTGGAGCAAATTGTGTAGGGGCGGGTTTCACTACTATCTTTTCGGTTACACCCAGATGTAAATAAACCCGCCCCGACTTGACATAAGACAAATGACATAAGACAAATGACATAAGACAAATGACATAAGACAAATGACGAATGACGAATGACAAATGACATAAGACAAATGACAAATGACGAATCATGATCATAGACGATGAAGAATTGCGAACGTTGTATAAAACGGCGGGTGAAGAACGTCTAGAGAAACTTACTGTCGGTTTGCACCATCTACAAAAAAATCCAGAGAATGAAACAACCTTAGAACAGTTGCTGCGAGATGTTCACAGCTTAAAAGGAGACTCCAAAAGTCTAGGGGTTAAAGCTGTAGAAACCCTTGCCGATCGCATGGAATGGACTCTGGGACGGCTTAAACGCCAAAAGCTGGTTTTTTCGCCGTCAGTGAGTCAATGTCTTGATCATGGATTAGATGCAATTCGTCTTTTAATTGCTGAAGCGATAACAGGTAAACCAAGCGGCGTCAATTTAGCTGAAATATTGGATCAATTTAAACAACTCGCGATTCAACCAGCAGAGAACGCCGCAGGTAGAAACATTCCACCAGAACCTCTAGAGAGAGAGGATATGAGCGCTGAATCATCTGAATTAGCCGAAAGCTATATCGACGATGATGAACTCCGAGACGTTTATCAACTGGCTAGTCGTGAACGATTACAAAGTCTAGAAGCTGGGTTGCGTCATTTGACAGACAATCCAGACGATGAAGCTATCTGGGAACAGTTGCGCCGAGAAGCCCATAGTATTAAGGGCGATTCTCGTAGCGTTGGCGTGGAAACCGTGGAAATTTTGGCTCATCCCCTCGAAGAAATTATCGAAAGCCTCAAATCCCAACCCCCAGCGTTTACCCCAGATGTTAACCAAACCTTACATCAAGGATTAGAGGCTATTAGCCAATTAATCCAGGAAGCCGTAACAGGTAAACCCAGTGCGGTGGATACTACCGAAGTGTTGGAACAATTTATGCTAGTGCTGGAACATTGCCAACAATCGGCTGTAGCGTCGCCAGTTCAAGCCGAACCAGGGCTTGTCGGGGCGGGTTTTACCGATAACCTGGAACCGACAACCCCTAACGGAACCAAACCCACCCCACCCCAACTCGCTGAAAGCTATATCGACGATGATGAATTACGAGAGGTGTATCAACTTACCAGTGGTGAACGATTGCACAGCCTGGAAACGGGGTTAAATGATTTAGCCCAAAACCCAGACAACGAAGCTATCTGGGAGGAGTTGCGCCGGGAAGTTCATAGTCTTAAAGGCGATTCTCGCAGCGTTGGCGTGGAATCGGTGGAAATTCTGGCTCATCCTCTAGAAGAAATTATCGAGAACCTTAAATCCCAACCCACAGCGTTTACCCCAGATGTTAACCAAACCTTACATCAAGGAGTAGAGACAATTAGTAAATTAGTCCAAGAAGCGATAACCGGTCAACCCAGTGCGGTGGATACCACTCAGGTGCTAGAACAATTTATGCTGGTGCTGGAGGATTGCCAACAATCGGCTGTAGCATCTCCAATTCAAGCGGAACCAGGGCTTGTGGGGGCGGGTTTTACCGATAACCTGGAACCGATAACCCCGAACGGAACCAAACCCACCCCACCTCAACTCGCCGACAGTTATATCGACGATGATGAACTGCGAGAAGTGTATCAACTCGCCAGTAGCGAACGGTTGCAGATTTTAGAAGCCGGGTTACTGCATTTAGAAAAATATCCCGATGACCAAGCTACTTTAGATCAATTACTGCGGGAAGCCCATAGTCTCAAAGGCGATTCTCGTAGCGTTGGCGTCGAATCGGTGGAAACCCTCACCCATCATATCGAAGAAGTCTTTGATCGCATCAAATCTTACCAGCTTGGGTTTACGGTCAAAGTTAGTGAAAGCCTCTATGATGCATTAGAAGCTATCCGATGCTTAGTTGAGGAAGCGGTAACGGGTCAACCTCAGGGTGTGGATAGGGCGCAAGTGCTGAACCAGTTAATCGACGCCATTGAAACATCAGCCCAATCTCCCCCGGTGATACCTGTCTCCAAATCGGCGACACCCTTATCATCCCATCCCGTCTCTCGTCCGGATTCTGTCAGGATTGTCGGGTTACCCGATGTCCAATCTTCACCCTCTCAACCTCCCCTTAGCGCCACGTTTATTGACGATGAGGAAATGCGGGAGGTCTATAAACTGGCTAGCCTGGAACGGTTACAGACAATAGAAACTGGATTACTGCAATTAGAAAAGCAGCCGGATGACTCAACCACCTTAGAGGAGTTACTGCGCGAAGCCCATAGTTTAAAAGGCGACTCTAGAAGCGCGGGCGTTGAACCCGTGGAAACCTTAATCCACCACGTTGAAGAAATTTTAGGCGGGATTAAACTTCAGCCTACTATCTTAACTCCAGATATTAGCGATCGCTTGTATCGAGGATTGGATGCGATGGGTAAGCTGGTACAAGAAGCGGTGACGGGTCAACCTCAGAGTGTGAATACCACGGAGGTTCTCAACCAGTTACTGGAAGTGTCTCTTCCTACCTTACCCGACGCTAGACCGACTCCCGTTCAACCCCTTCCCGCCCAACCTCCAGCCCCCAAAACCCCAGCCCTAAGTGACACCTACCGGATTGATACGATTCGGGTTCCTACTCGTGATTTAGATGGGTTAATGGCGCAAGCGGAGGAATTAAATGTAACGAAACTTCGCATCGCTTACGCCGCATCAGAAATTGAGGAATTGGTGACACTTTGGCAAGACTGGAAAGCCTTTTATCGTCAATCCGGTGAGGCGACAGCCACCGACGTTAACCCATTCCAAGAACGCTTAGATGAAAAGATTACCGCTTTACGCACCGCCACCCAGGAAAATACCTCTAACCTGGATTTAATTGCAGAGGATTTACGGGAGAGAATTCAAACCCTACGCCAGTTACCTCTGTCTACTATCTTCCAGTTGTTTCCCCGTATGGTGCGGGATTTAGCCCGCAAACAATCGAAACAGGTGGAGTTAATTATTGAAGGGGGAGAAACGACGGCGGATAAAACTATCCTAGAAGATATTAAAGACTCTTTAACCCATCTAATTCGGAACGCGATCGATCATGGGATTGAGACACCCGAAGAACGGGAGAAATTAGGTAAACCCCCTGTGGCAAAAATTTGGCTGCGGGGGAGTCTGGTGGGGAATACGATTATCATTGAAGTCGCTGATGATGGGCGAGGACTGGATATCGACCAAATTAAGCAGACGGCGATTAAACGGAAGCTTTACCAACCCGATGAACTAGAGAGGATGAATCCCAGTCAAATTTATGACCTAATTTTTACCCCCGGATTCTCCACCCGCAGCTTTATTACTGAAATTTCGGGTCGAGGGATTGGCTTAGATGTAGTCAAGACAAACATTGAACGACTCAAAGGCGCGATCGCGATCGAATCAACGCCGAATCAAGGTAGTACATTCCGCATCCAACTTCGCACCACTCTAGCCACTGTTAATGCTTTATTTGTCGAGGTTCAGGGAATTGTTCAAGCCCTCCCAATTGAATTCGTCCAAACCAGTTTACTCCTTTCCCCAGATGAAATAGAAACCGTTGATGGGCGGGAAACATTGAATTGGATGGGTAAAAGAATTCCTATTGCCAATCTCGCCGATGTCTTGGAACTCTCAAACTCCCCCGCCTACGCCCTTATCGCCAAAAAAGAAACACCGATATCTGAGTTGCGATCGTGTATTTTGCTCAAGGTTGGTGATGAAGTTTCGGGATTTTTAGTCGATCGGCTTTTGGATACTCAAGAAGTTCCTCTCAAACCCCAAAGTGTGTTATTAAAGCGAGTTAAAAATATTTTGGGTGCAACAATTCTCCCCACTGGGGACGTTTGTATGATTCTCAATCCGGCGGATTTAGTCAAATCAGGACAACAACAAACGCCAGCAACGGTTTCGGTTAAAGCCAATACGGTTCTACAAACCAAACCGACTATTCTCTTAGTCGAAGATTCTCTCCCAGTGCGGACACAAGAACGACGACTTTTAGAAGGGGCGGGGTATGAAGTCGTCATTGCGGTTGATGGATTAGATGGTTATACCAAACTTAAAAGCCGTCATTTTGATGCTGTAGTTTCGGATGTGGAAATGCCCCATTTAGATGGCTTATCTCTAACCGCCACGATTCGCCAGCATTCGGAATATCAAGACTTACCGATTATTTTAGTCACCACCTTGGATTCAGAAGCTGATCAACAACGGGGTGCAGAAGCGGGGGCGGATGCTTACATTATTAAAGGTAAGTTTAACTAAGCGTTTCTGTTAGAAACCATCAGCCGATTGGTTTAATTTAAGCTACAAAAAGAAAGCAATACCTTGAGCTGACCCCTCCCTAACCCTCCCCTTGGCAAGGGGAGGGAACATTTCCCCCCTTAGCAAGGGGGGATTAAGGGGGGTTAAGATTAAGGCAACGAGATTCAAACTCTAACAGGGAAAAACTTTTCCGCTTAAGTTGACACCAATGGTTTTACCGCTAACAGGAAGGTTCTCACCCTGATATCATTAAACCCGCCCCGATTAAGGTGCAAGTCATCTTCAGCCAATGACCAATGACCAATGACCAATAAATAAAAATGACCATTAAAGTTCTATTAGTAGAAGACTCCAAAATCTCCCTAGTCATTCTCAGACGAATTATCAATGAATTCCCTCAACTTGAGGTTGTCGGAGAAGCGCAAAATGGGTTAGAAGCATTGAGCCTAATTCCTCAAGTCAAACCCGACGTGATTTGTACCGACTTACACATGCCGCAGATGGATGGGTTGGAATTAACCACTGAAGTCATGAGCCATAATCCTATACCCATTTTAGTCTTGAGTGTGTCGGTACAACAGGAAGATACCCATCATATTTTTGATGTCCTCGAAGCCGGAGCCGTCGATATTTGTCCCAAACCATTGGCTGGCTTAACCACAGAAAACCAAGAATTTAAACGGGAATTAGTTAATAAAATCAGTGTCATTTCTGGGGTTAGGGTTTTCAAACGCAAACGCAGATATTCGCTGCAACACCAAGCCGTTAATCTGAACAATCTGACCACGGCTCCGACCAAATCATACCCGAAACCTAAAATCATTGCCATTGGCACATCAACGGGTGGACCTCCGGCGTTGCAGGAAATCTTTTCCCAACTTCCCGCCAATTTTTCGGTTCCCATACTTTGTGTGCAGCACATTTGTAAGGGATTTTTACAGGGCTTAATTGATTGGTTAGCTCCCACCTGTAAATTGCCGATTAAAATTGCCGAATCGGGAAATAGACCGCAACCCGGCATCATTTATTTTCCTCCAGAACAACATCAGTTGAAATTAGATAAGCAGGGTAATTTTATCTGTTCAGATACCGTACCTTTCGACGGACATTGCCCGTCAGCAACAGTCACATTTGAGTCTGTCGCCAAAGTTTATGGCAAGAAAACAACCGCCATATTATTAACCGGAATGGGCAGAGACGGCGCAAAAGGAATGTTAACCGTTGCCCAAGCTGGGGGGTTGACGATTGCTCAGGATCAAGCCACATCAATCATCTTCGGAATGCCTAAGGAAGCGATTGATTTAGGGGGGGCGAGAGAAGTCTTACCTCTGAACGCGATCGCGCCAATGTTGCTGGAACTTTTACAAAAACAGTCGATTCTACAGTAAACCGATTAGGTAATGAATGTGTCAACATCCAATGAGTTAAGTCCTAAAATAAAACAATCCTTTATTCGCTTAATTGCTCAACGTACTGGTTTAGTAGTTAGAGAGCGCGATCAAGCCAACTTAACGGACAAAATATTTGCCCGAATGAAGGCAATTAAACTAACCTTTCCAGAAGATTATTACTTGCTGCTCAATTGTCAAACCAGAGAAGCGGATCAAGAATGGAAAAAATTGGTTGTCTTGCTCACCAATCTCGAAAGTTACTTTTTTCGGGATAAAGAACAATGTAAATTGCTCAAAACTAAAATATTACCAGAACTGATTCAGCGTCATCAGGTGGATAAAACCCTGCGGCTTTGTAGTGCGGGATGTTCAACCGGAGAGGAACCCTATTCCTTAGCGATTATGCTGAATGAATTAATCCCTGATATTGATAGCTGGAATTTAGTTATTTTTGGCATAGACATTAATCAAGAGGCACTAGACAAAGCCAAACAAGGGATTTATCGGGCTTGGTCATTAAGAAGTATTGATCCAAACATTAAACAGAACTATTTTAAATGTATTGATAATCACTACCACATTGATCCCACCATCAAAGCCTTAGTCAAATGGCAACAGCTCAACTTAGTCAAAGACCTTTTCCCCCAACCTCATTTAGATTTACAGGCGTTTGATTTAATTATTTGTCGAAATGTCTTTATCTACTTTGAATCCTCCGCCATTGCCCAAGTCTTGGATAAGTTTTACCATGCACTCCAGCCCTTAGGCTATCTAATCACAGGTCATTCTGAACTCTATGGTCAAGTTCTCAAACAGTTTAAAACCAATGTTTTTCCCGAATCCTTAGTGTATAAACGTCAAACTGAGAGTTTAGTTTATACCCCTGTAGGCGATGTTTCCAGTCCCCTGACTTGGGATACCGACGATGATTACACCTTAGCCTTTAATCCAGAAACTATCGAACATGACTTAGAAAAAAACACGATTAAAATGCAGCATGTCGCCTTGAATCTACTCAAACAGTTACCACCCGATACGCCCCTACAAAAATTAGGCAATTTGACGCCATCTGAACTGATTAAACAACTCCAATCCTCCTTAAACAACATTATCGAGCCAGACTCCCCATGACAGACAACTCCTATTTTAGTTTTGGTTTAAATGATCGGCTGTATGCTATCAGTACAGCTTACGTAGAGGAAGTATTTCCTCTACCAGAATTAATCTCCATTCCCGAAGCGCCGCGTGAAATGATTGGCGTGGTGAATTTGCGGGGAGAAATGATACCCGTTATCGATTTTAATCAGAGTCTTGGTTTGCAATCATCCAACTACCGTTTAACCGACAGTATTATCGTTCTAAGACGAGAGAAAACCAAAGTTGGGATTATTGTGAATCAGGTTTGTGAAGTCCTGACAATCGCCCCAGATGAAATTACCACTGAACTTGAGCCGAATCAAACCGTTAGCGAAAACGGCGTCATTGGTGGACTCACCCGCCATGCTGGTGATATCGTTATTTTAAGTGATCCAGAGAATTGGTTAAGCGCGATAGATAGCCACACGTTTAAATTAGTAGAGAACTATCTCAGCCAAGAACTGAACCGGAGTCAATCGAGTGAAGAATTAGTTACCGAACAAGCCGTATTTGCTGCAAATGCAACACCCGAAGAACGAGACATTTTCCGAGAACGAGCGAATAATCTCAAGCTTCCCTTTGAGAGTCAAGACTTAACCAGTGTCAAACCGTTAACGATTATTGTCTTAAATGATCAGTTATTCGGGATTGATTTAGGCGTTGTGCGGGAGTTTACCGATATTCAACAGGTGACGCCGATTCCCTGTTGTCCCCCTCATATTGTGGGAAATATGAATTTGCGGGGCGAAATTGTCACCTTAGTCGATATTCGCCCAGTGTTGAAATTGCCCTTAACCCCGATAACCCGAAGTTCCAAAGCGCTGATTGTGGAGGTGGAGGAGATTTTGGCGGGTGTGATTGTGGAAGATGTGCGTGAATCGATGTTCCTACTCAATCCGCTTCAGATTATTGCTGTGACTCCTGAAACGACTAGCGTAAATCCTGACTATTTGCAAGGAGAAGCAGTCTATGGGGAAAAAATGATCAGCATTCTGGATGTACCGAAAATTGTCTTGAGTGGTGGCTTAATTGTTGAGCAAGCGGTTTGATTGTTATTGGTCATTCGTCATTTGTCTTATGTCATTTGTCTTATGTCAAGTCGGGGCGGGTTTAGTTCCATCTGGGTGTAACCAAAAAGATAATAGTGAAACCCGCCCCTACACAATCTCCCCCATCTCCCGATAACTGATAACTGATAACTGATACCTGATCTAAAAAGACGAACACAACAGGTTGAGCAGAGATTGGGGGATTTCTTCAAAATGCTCTAACAAAAAATCCATGATTGCCAGATGGCGCAAATCAACGGGTTTAGGCGGGTAATATCCTTTACCTCGGTTAAACCAATTCTGTACTGTCCCCAAGGAACGAGAACAGATATGAGACAGTTGCTCATACGTGACATCCCATTTGGCATAAAACTGCTTTGGCGTCATCCCTAATTCACAGTAACAATAAAGGTCAATAATGTATTTTTCCCGCTGGTTAATGGGGCGGAGATTGTGTCGCCGTCGGGGATTATAGGGTTCAGTTGGACATTGTACAGATAGGGGCGGTATCCCCCGGCGAGAATGGGTGGGATAACGGTAGGAGTTGCCATTCTCTTGATTGGGTTCAACCGTATCAGGTATTTTTTCCACATCCGCTTCAGCCGCCGTATCTGTGGCTACCCAACCTGCACTGGGAGAATCAGGGGCGAGTTGGATGATGTAATAAACCATCCATTGATGGTGATTGTAGTCATAGAAACGTCCCAGAATGACGCCCCAGTCAGGATTAGCGGTTTTCCACTGAACGCGATCGCCTTCTTTATAGCGAGGGGTGGGAAATGGCAAATCGTGATGGGTAACTTTCTCCTCCATCTCCTCACCATGACGCAGGGTATTTAAGGTACCAGCGATGAGTTTACCGTTGAGGCTTTGAATCAATTCTTGGATAAATAGCTTGGCGAGGATTTTGACTTCCGCATCGGTTAGGTGCATTTGCGATGCGTCGAAGTCAATGTCGCGGTAATGCTTGAGTCGAGAGAGGAGTTCGGTAATGCCAAATTCCGCTAACGCTTGCTGGGCTGTTGTTTCGGGCGTCTGGGAACTGTCGAATTGAGGGGGTAACGGTTTCATGGCGTTCTTCTGGTTATGTTGTGCTAGTGTTTTATTGTTATATAAAAATGTTATAACAAAACAAACCAAATGAAAACCCCTTTGTCTTTTTGTTTTCCCTATTCCCTATTCCCTGGCGCGTAGCGCTATCAAAATTGCCAGCAACCCAGCCCATCGCTTACCCTTAAAAAAGTGAGCCTCAATCCGCTCAATTGGATTACTGGAGATAACGATATTGCCGAAAACCAAAGCCAAAAACAGTGAAACCCTAGAGCAGAAGTTGTGGAAGTCGGCAGATAAACTCCGCAAAAATATAGGTCAGTTTGCCCTAGCAGAAGGCAAGAAAGGCGGACAATTTTACACGCCAGAAAGTGTGGTGCGAGTGTTTGACCCCTGCTGTTTGAGTTACGAAGACGCCAATTAACTTCTTTGGGACGAGCTAAGAATCGAGAGCGCACAGCAGTTGAACATTCCTTGGCACATCTGGGACCATGGCTTGGCAATCGCGCTCGCTATATCGGTTTACGCAAGAACCTGTTTGACTGGCGACGTACCGCCGTTGTTCACAACCTTCACGTTTTGGCTCGTGGCTTTGAGCGGAGGCTTACGCCGACAAATCTTATGACACCCAATCCGGGGAACACTACCACCAATCAATATCCGTCACAACCATAAAATCTACGCGATCGCACAACTGTTAAATAATCCTACTCGCGATCGCACTTTGAAAGCTTTCCCAGCCAGTCATAGCATTTCCTGACTATTGCCCTTAATGACCATGCTATGTCAGCGAGCTTTTCCGGCTTTTTTCCTCCCGGTGCTTCATCGGACATGATATCACTCCTTCATGGGGTGAAAATTCTACAGGTGGATACCACAGTGATGGATGTATTCAGTTTTTGAAGTTCGACTTAAATGAGACATATTTTGTAAAACTTCACACAATCAGACGAGTTACAACTGTTGTGTCAACCTATTTTCTCTTGCTTTACCCCCATCGTGATTACGCTTACTGGCGCTCTAGTGCAGTGTGTGAAAAATAATGGCGAAAGCCGTGTAGTGCGTTAAGCGAAGCCATGCCGCAGGCTTTGCATATTGCTCGCTACTAATACCCAATTTAAATGCATGACAGCTTATCACTCCTTTGAATTGAAATGTTACTTTATAGTTGGCGCTTAAATGCTTATGGCGAAGACAGCGCAACTACAAACAAACATTCAACTTAGTTGGGCGACTATCTGGTTTTGTAAGACGGTTTGTTCGGTGAGTAAGTCGTCTACTGTTAATCGTAATGCGCGATCGCGATCGACTGAAAATTTGAGTTTGATCCGATCGCGTCCCGGATTTCCGGGGGGTGTAAGCTGGGCGATGGTTCTGGCACCGTCGCGATCGTTTAAGGGTTGTACGGCGGTTTTGCCGCCACCCAGTTGGCGTGTGACTAAGCGATCGCCTTCAAAGTATACCTCGGTTGCTCCTGTTTCTGCGCCTAATTCTCCGACGATTAATTCAATGCTGGGTTGATTGTCTACTGACGCCCCTACTACTAATTCCACGGGATTACTCATCGGATAGGGTTGTCCGGCTTTAATAATGGGATGCCAATTGTGACACTTATTCCGTCGATCCCAGTAGCGAATCCCATAGCTATGGTAGAGGAAATCTTGGACTTCTATGCCTTGGGCTAATTGTAATGCGCCCTGGGCGATGGCTTCAAAGGGTTTTCGGGAACGAATCTTTTCGGCGTTAAAGTATTGCTTTACCCACGCTTGAATGGCGGGGATTTTTATGGTTCCGCCAACTAATAATACCGCATCAATATCGGCGACTTCGATACCACTGCGCCGTGCTTGTTGCAGGAGTTGGGTCATTCGTTCATTCAGGTTATCAAAGAATTGGTGATCCCTTAAAATGGTTTCAAAGGTTTGCCGATCCAGATTCAGTTCATAACTCTCTAATGTTTCATCATTAAAGTAAACTTCCGTGGCGGTGGATTCTGTCGATAGCTTAATTTTCAGGCGTTCCGCCAATCGCGTGGTTAAGGGCGATCGCGAAATTCCTTGGGTTTGGACAAAATAATCCACTAACCAGTTATCAATATCTGAACCACCTAAATTTTGCCCTGCTTTGGCGAGTACGCGGGCAATTTTGGGCTTTTGTCCCGAACGTTCACCCAAGACTTTTTCCCCCCATTTAAGGATAAAACCTAGGGGCTTTGTCCCGGTTTGTACCTCTTGATTTAACTGCACCAGGGATAAATCTAAAGTCCCCCCGCCAAAATCCACGACGAGAAGGGTTTCACCTTCTGCTACACCATACCCCAAAGCGGCGGCGGTGGGTTCATCGAGTATCCGCAGTTGTTCCACGGGTAAGGATTGACACACTCCGGTTAGCCAGTGGCGATACGCCTCAAAGCTATCGACAGGTACGGTAAGAATTAAGGATTCAATCGTGTCTGTGGGGGAAGGGGAGAGTTTGGCGATAATTTGGCTGAGGAACCATTGTCCAATTTGCTCAAAACTGATGGGTTGTTCATCCAATTCCGGCAAAAATCCCTGAATCTGGGAACCTATCCCCCGTTTGAAACTGGAGAAAAAGCGGGGATCGGTGGTAAGATCTAAGCCGCGATCGCGGATTGTTTGACCGACGATCACCTGACCTTGCTGGGCATCCTCAACATAGACCAAACTGGGAATCAGGGGTGGATTTTGGGCAAGTTGTACTGATAAACCAGGTAGGCTGACGGTTTCCGCTTCGCCCGTGGCGGCGTTCCATCGCGTGATCACTGTATTGCTTGTGCCAAAATCAATTGCGTAGTTAGTCATTTGTCAAGAAACAGGGAACAGGGAACAGGGAACAGGGAACAGGGAACAGGGAACAGGGAACAGGGAACAGTACCGTTTAACTTATCATTTCTATTTTATAATAGGAATTTCCACAATAAACTCTGTTCCTTGATCGGGATGGGAAACACACTGAAGTTGACCTTGATGCTTTTCGACAATAATTTCATGGCTAATCGATAAGCCTAATCCGGTACCGCGTCCTACTGGTTTTGTGGTAAAGAATGGATCAAAGATTTGGGACACAATCTCTGGACTAATTCCTGCACCATTATCTGAAATCCGAATAACCGCAACGTCTGTTGTTGATAGTTTATGACCCTTATCGTCTGCACTCTGACTCTTTTGAACCATTTCGGTGTGAATTTTAATCACGCGGGGAGCGGGTTCATTCTCTAAGGCATCAATCCCATTACTCAGCAAGTTCATAAATACCTGATTTAACTGACTGGCGTAGCAGGTAATCGCTGGAATTTCACCGTATTCTTTAATCACTTCAATTTTGGGACGATTGCCTGATGCCTTGAAGCGATGCTGTAAAATAATCAAGGTATTATCTATACTTTCATGAATGTCAATTACTTTTCGCTCGGATTCATGATGTCGAGAGAAAATGCGTAAGGATTGAACAATTTTCTGAATGCGATCAGCACCTATCTCCATCGATTTGATTACATTTTGCCAATCCTCACTGACGAACTCCCAGTCAATCTCCTCAATAATCTCTTGAATTTCTTCAGGAGGATTGGGATAATTTTTGGTATAGGCATTAATTAAGCGAGTGAGATCGACAAAATAATTTTTAGCATACATGAGATTCCCGCCAATAAAGTTGACAGGATTATTAATTTCATGCGCCACCCCTGCCACCATTTGTCCTAAGCTGGACATTTTCTCATTATGAATCAGTTGAGTTTGGGCGCGTTTGAGTTCAGCTAATGCTGTCTCTAGTTGGATCGATTTTTCCTGTTCTCGCTGAATCGATTGATGCAAGGCTTCCTCGGCTTGTTTACGTTGGCAGATATCTTTGAGTGAACCCACCATTCGCTGGGGTTTTCCGTCCTCATCCCACAAGGCTTGTCCACGACACATTACCCATTTATAGTCACCATTTTGGCATTGTAAGCGATATTCGATTTCATAATAAGGGATTTTTTGCTGCAAGTAGTTTTGGGTTGTTTCGATAATTTGCTCCACATCATCGGGATGGATACGACTGATCCATTCATCGAAACGATGTACAATTTTGCAGGTGTCATCGTGGCAATTTTGATTGCCGATAATTTCCTGAAACCGCTCAGATGTAAACACTTCACCACTGTGTAAATTCCAATCCCAAATTCCATCATTATTGCCTTGTAAGACTAACTGCCAGCGTTCTTCACTTTGGCGTAAATCTTCTTCAATTCGCTTGCGTTCTGTAATATCTTTGCCGACGGTGATTACACAGCGTTCCCCTTTTAAATCAATAAACTCAGCCGATAATAATAAGGTAATAATCTCACCCCATTTAGTCCGCCATTCCGTTTCCCAGTTACCCAGTGACCCTTGTTGATGCAAAAGCTGTTTAAACTGAACCATGTTTTCCGGATTGACGACCAAGTTTAGATCAAAAATTGTCTGACCAATGACAGTTTTTCTATCATACCCCAATAGATTGAGAAAACTTTGATTCACATCGATATAGCGTCCGTCTGGGCAACTACTAATCGTAATCGGGTCAGGGCTACAACTAAAAGCTTTGGCAAATTTTTCTTCGGAGATTTGGCGGGCAACTTCGGCGCGTTGGCGTTCTTGAACTTCTAAGAGTAATGAGGTGATATCAGCGATAGAACGGGCAAAGTTTTGCTCTTCTGGTGTCCAATGTCGGCATGTTTCTATCTGTTCAACACATAACACACCTACGGTTTTTCCACCCAATCGTAAAGGAGTGTCTAGAATTGATGTTATGTTTAATGCCTGTAGGTAAGACTCCAGCAGATCACCACTTCTGGGATCGCTCATCACATCATTTACGGCAACGAGGGGAGCCTCAATTAAAGCGTTAAAGTAAAGAGGATGGTTAGCTAGGGCTAGGCTTAAACCGGTGCTATGTTTACAGTAACTTTGCTGGAATAAATCCAGACATTCAATATGAGTTTTTTGTTGATTATAGAGCCAAATACCGACTCGTTCGACCTCAAGGGTACGGGCTGTGACTTCGGTGATTTTCTGAAACGCTAATTCTAAATTTCCCTGATATAAAATTTTATTCTTAGCCAGTTCAATGAGTAAACTATTTTGATGGCTAAGCTGTTTTGCCTGTTGGCGAATTTGGTTTTCGGCTTGCTGGCGATCGCGAATTTCTTGTTGGAGTAAACTATTTTGTTCTTTTAACTGGTTCTGTAATCCTTGCAGGAGCAGTTGATGTTCGATCCGCACTAAAATTTCTTCTGGTTGGAACGGTTTAGTAATATAGTCAGCCCCGCCAATTTTCAAGGCTTTGACTTTCTCTGCCGCTTCCGTCAATGCGCTTAAAAAAATAATCGGAATGTCTTTGGTTTTCGTATTTGTCTTCAGACATTGACAAACACTATACCCATCCATATCCGCCATGACAATATCCAGTAAAATTAAATCAGGAGGCGATGAAATTGCCGCATGGATGGCGAGTTTACCACAAATAGCCCGTTGAATGTTATAATGTTCTTTCTCCAATACATTCGATAAAAACCGTAAATTATTGGGGTTATCGTCAACCACTAATATCGTTATTTTAGGTTTATTCAATACCATTGATAATTGTTGACTTAGCATCACTCTAGTCCTTATGAATGATTAATGACCGCCTGAGTCACTCGCACAATAATATCCAGTCTAAAATCATGAAGTAAATCCGTTAATGCCTTGGCTAAATCTGCCTTTTCTGTCGGTAGTTTTTGAATCAACTGAGCAATCATTGCTTCATCTAACTGATTAGCTGCCTGTTCTAATTCAGTCACCCAGGCTGAAGGTAGACTGGATAACTCTGAACAGAAAAACGAATCGGACATCTCTTGTGTGCTATAACTTGAGCGAGAGAGAGGTAAACTATCCGATAACTCTTCATAACGATAGCGTACTCCTAAATGGTGGGCAATTGTGTCAAAAATTTGCTCCTCTGTAAACGGTTTCCGGACAAAATCCTCAGATCCGGCGGCTAAAATCTCCTCTCGCCTTTCCTCAAAGGCGCTGGCGGTTAAGGCGATAATAATAGTTCTAGATAAATCGAGAACTGAGTTGGATTGAGATAACCGTTCTTTTTCTTTGCTTTTAAGCCGTCGCGTTGCTTCTAACCCATCCATCATTGGCATACGTGTATCCATAAAAATCAAGTGAGGTTGCCAAGTTTCCCATAACGGTAAGCATTCCATCCCATTTGCCGCCTCCCGCACTTCAAATCCAATCGGTTCGAGTAATTTAGTCAGCAACAGGCGATTTTCTGGGGTATCATCAACGACAAGGATACGATAGGTTGGTTGATTGGGTTCTAAGCCTAAGACGCGCTGACGGGGTTGGGGGGTGACGGGGTAGACATCTGCCGGACTAATTTTAATACCAAATTTAAAAATTGTCCCCTTGCCGACAACACTACTGACGGTAATCGTTCCCCCCATCAGTTGCACAAATTTACGGGTAATGGTTAACCCTAAACCTGTCCCTTCCGCCATTTTTTGTCCGGTTTCGGTTTGGACAAAGGCATCAAATAAGTTGTCAATTTCAGCCGGAGAAATACCTGCTCCCGTATCTTCTACTTCAAACTGGAGTCGGGGGGGAAATGCTGACAATGATGATGAGTCGGTGTCTGAAGGGTTTTGATCGGTTAACGGCTCAGTTGCCAAATTTACTCGTAAGGTAATAGTACCCTGTTCGGTAAATTTAATCGCGTTACCTAAAAGGTTAATCAAACAAACCCGTAATTTTTTTGCATCGGTTTTTATTGTTTGTGGAACATTGGGTGCGACGCTGAAAACTAGATTTAACTTTTTTTGCTCGGCTTTAATTTGGAACATTTCTTCCAAATTATCTAACAAGCGATACAGATCAAAGCTACTTTCATAGAGTGAAATAATACCTGCTTCAATCTTCGACAAATCTAAGACATCATTAATTAAGTCCAGTAAATGTTCACCACTACGATTAATAATACCCAGATATTCTCGTTGTTCCGGCGTAATTTTCAGATCACGACTCATGACTTGGGTAAACCCTAAAATAGCATTCAAGGGCGTGCGGAGTTCGTGACTCATATTGGCGAGAAATTCACTTTTAGCTTTAGAGGCGGCGGCGGCGGCTTTTTCGGCTTTGCGTCGCTCTTGAATTTCCTGCTCTAATTTGTGATGGCGATCGCGTACTTCTTTGGACAGCCGCCGAATCGTCAGTTGATGCTCCACCCGCGCCAATACTTCTTCAACTTGAAAGGGTTTGGTAATGTAATCAACACCACCCACGCGAAAGGCTTTGACTTTATCCAAAACATCATCAATGGCACTAATGAAAATGACGGGAATATCACAAGTCTCTGGATCAGCTTTGAGAGTTTCACAGACTTGATATCCATTCATTTCTGGCATCCGGATATCCAGTAATATGAGATCGGGTTGGGCAGATTTAGCGGCTCGAATTGCCATTTTCCCCTTAACCACACCCCGCACTTGATAGCCTTGCTCCGACAAGGTGGCGGATAAAACTTGTAAGTTTTCTGGGGTATCGTCAACAATTAATAGGTTGCCTTTAGTCATTTATCTTATGTCTTATGTCATTCGGTATTTGAATCAGGGCGGGTTTTGTTGCTCAGTTATCGGCTCTTAATTAGGGTTAGTCCCTAAACCCGCCCCTACACATTCACGCGCCATGCCCTCGAAGGTTGTGAAGGGTCAAAACTCCTTCATCCCTACTTCAACGTGTTCGCGGGGAGTCTCCATCTTCAGCGCTAGCAAGATGGGGAGGGATAGCCGGACGCCGGAAGAATGGAGGCGTCCAATGTCTTCCTTTATGCCACGCACAAACCATTATTCCTTCTGATTAACTCGACTTTACTGGGGGCAAATTGCCCAATGCGTTTCCATGTGTAATCACAAACAGAAACCTTTTTGCTCCTCTCGGTATCGGTGAATCCGCTGACGTAGCCAATATAAACTTTCCCTGCTTTTTCGGCTCTAACTAAGTCACCAATCCTAAGACCAAACGGGGTGATTGTTCCACCCTTACGCTTCCTTGTCCCCGACTTGTCCGGGACTTCAAAGTGCAACTGACGGCGGAAAAAGCCGTACTCTTTTCCCCGTTGCACAGCGCCAGGGCGAGTGATGATTTTAAACGGCGAAGGGGTTACGTTAACGCTACCCTTATGGGTGTAACCGCGAGAGTTAGAGCCGATGAACGGGACATACTTGACGAAATATCCGCAAGCCAGTGTCACCCCATCAACCGCGTGGGTTTCTGGTTTGGCTATAGACTTGTTAACCTTGTCTTTCTCTAACCCTAGTTGGGTTCGGAGTTGAGATGTGCCATTGCCATTCTTTTGCCAGCCGTGCCGGACATAGACGGGGACGATTTTTTCCATCTGGGATATTGCCCAATTCTGACCCGTCATCACCGGTGAGAAACCCTTGCCCGACTTAGCACGTTTGCGCTTAGTTTGGTCTATGTCGGCTCTAACTCGTTCATACTCAATTGCTGCTACCGGAAATATCGCCGCCAACTCTTTGACTACCCTTAACTCCAACTGCCGGGAGGCTTTAATGGATGGGGGGAGTTTACACTGTTTGCGGTTATCGAACCTGCACTGCCGATGGTTACGCTGTTTGAACGGAACGTCCCGGTTAATTCGTCGAGACCGTCGAGAGCGTCGTAGCATGGCGCGGGTTTCCATTCGTTTTTTAACGCGACCAAACGGGAGGATAAGATGCAGTTGTAGCAGGGTACATTTAGCGGACTGGACACCGACACCGGAATAAGACTTACCCGGATCGACTCCAACAGCAATTGGTTGCACTTCTTCAGCCGATGGTGGTGTGGTGAGCTGGACATAATAGACGCCCAGGTCTGACCACTTCCCCACTGCCTTACCTTCCTTAATCCACCGTGGGACCCTGGATGGTTTGGTGGGCATCAGTGGTTTTCCTTCTTTGCTAACGACTGGGACACGATTCATAGATATAATCCACTCGTGTAAATGTTTATGTCTCTTCAGGCATTGATAGGGGTGTGTCCTGGATTTACCCAGTTCCTAAACCTACATTTAAGCTGAACTAGAGAAACGTTCAGCAGTGGTTATCCCCTACCAACTCATGCCCTATTCATGTACAGACGCGCCATGGCGCGTCTCTACTGGCAGGTTCCCTCTGCCAATCCGCGTCTTCACGAAGTAAGGCGCAGTTCATGAATTAAATCGATAATTTGATCACAACGGAAGTTATTCACCATATCTGTGATAGCTTGGGCGATCGCGGTATGAGTTGGGGGAATTTGCTCGATAAGCTGGAAAATCCGTTCGTTATCAATCGAATCTGCCGCTTGGTATAATTCATGAATCCACTCCTTGGACATAATTGTCAGGGCTTGAGCCGTTAGGGGTTGGTTGGATGCTAGGTTTTCATCCTCTAACGCTGTTGATGCGGTTGGCTGTTCGTAGACATAATGCACCCCTAAATAGTGGGCTATCTTATTAAAGATTACGTCTTCTCGGAAGGGTTTGCGAACAAAATCGTCACACCCAGCCGAGAGAACCAGCGATCGCTCTTCTTCAAACGCACTAGCGGTAAGGGCTAACACCACGGTAGCTTGACCTTGGAGATGCCCTTTAATGTGTTTGGTGGCTTCATATCCATCCATCACAGGCATTCGCATATCCATCCAAATCAGGTGAGGTTCCCAGCTAGTCCAGATCGCGATCGCGTCTTGCCCATTCACCGCTTCTCGCACGGAAAATCCCACGGCGGTTAGCAGTTTTACCAATAATAAGCGACTTTCTAGGCGATCATCCACCACTAGGATACGGTAATTGGGTTGTCTGGGTACTAAGCCAACTACGCGAGGCGTCGCTGACTGGGTTTCTGGCTCAATTCCCTCCACCCGGTTAACGTGAATATCAAAGGTAAAAATACTGCCTTGGTTTAAGCGACTACTGACCTGAATTTCTCCGCCCATAAGTTGGACAAATTGTTGACTAATCGGTAATCCTAATCCTGTACCTTCCAGCGATTTGCGCCCGGTTTCAGTTTGCCCAAAAGCCTCAAATAGTAAATCAATTTCCTCTGGCGCAATACCGGAACCCGTGTCTTCAATTTCAAATCGCAGTTTTTGAGGGATTGGGAAAGTATTAAATGTTGGGTGTTGAGTTGATTCTCCCATTTTCCCCTGCTCCCAGACGTAGCATGCTACGTCTCTACATTGCTTGCCCGACTTCCCCTGCACCGCTTTAACGCGCAAGGTAACACCTCCCTGGCTAGTGAATTTAATCGCATTATTCACTAAATTAATTAAGACTTGACGCAGCTTCCCTTCATCAGTCTCTACATAGCGAGGTAGCGCCTCATCATAATCAAAGACTAACTGCAATCCTTTATTCTCAGCCTGCAACTTGAACATTTCCTCTAAAACTTGCAGCATCCCATATAGATCAAAACTATAGCAATTGAGTTTGACCTGACCTGCTTCAACCTTAGACAGTTGCAGCACATTATTGATTAAACCAAGTAAATGTTCACCAGAGCGGCAAATAATGCCAATATGATCATGTTGTTCTTGGGTTAAGGAAGAGTCGCGCCCTAACAACTGAGCAAATCCAATAATCGCATTCAAAGGAGTGCGTAATTCATGACTCATATTAGACAGGAATTGACTTTTGGCGCGATTTGCCTGTTCAGCCGTCTCTTTAGCCAGTTTTAGAGCAAATTCCACCTGCTTGCGATCGCTAATATCTTGGCTGACGGCGATCAGACAGGTTTGCTCATCTAGGTTAATTTGTTCGGCTGAGAGTAAGGCGGTGCGAATGTCCCCCGATTTGGTACGAAACTCAAATTCGTAGTTGCGAATAATCCCCTTGTTTGATATTGCTTTTAACATCCGGTTTCGGTCTTTTTGATTGACCCAGAGATTCAAATCAAGGGCAGTGCGACCAATAATTTCTGGGGCAGAATAGCCGGTAAACTGACAAAAGCTATCATTCACATCAATATGACAGCCATCACTTAATCGCGTGATTGTCATGGCGCTGGGACTAGAACGGAAGGCACGGGCAAACTTTTCTTCTGATTGATACAAGGCAAATTGGGTGCGTTTGCGATCGGTAATATTGCGGGCAACCCAGATAACAGAGTTGTTCGGTAACGGGGCAATACTGGCGGTAAACCAAACCCGTTGATCGGCATCATTTAAACTATAATCAAAATGAATCGGTTCTTGGGTTTCGATAACCTGGTGAATTTGCTGGAACCAGCTTTGAGTATTGTCACTGTCGAGAAATTGCTCAATCGTTTGGTTAATCAGGGGTATTGATTTTTTAATATCGCGAGTGGGTCGAGTTGGTGCAACTTGAATATCATTAGTTTGAGGATCAATAATTAGGATAATATCAGGCATTGCTTCAAATACTGCTCGCATTTTGCCCTCAGAGGTTCGCAATTTTTGCTCAAGTAACTTGCGTTCCTCAATTTCTTGGTAAAGTTGCTGATTTTTGGTTTCTAATTCTTGGGTGCGATCGCGGACGGCTTGTTCTAGGGTTTGGTTATACTCGGTTAAAATTTTCTCGGTACGTTTGCGGGCGGTAATATCTTTGAATACACTAATACCATAGAGCAGAGTTCCCTGTTCATCATAGATGGGCATTGTCTGCATTTCTAGGGGAATTCGTTGATTCGCGTGACGCACTTCTAAGTCGTCAACGGTTACGGTTTCACCCTGGAGCGATCGCGCGATCGGTAAGCGGTCTAAAGGGTATAATTGAGTGGTGTCTGCTCTATAAAGTTGATAGGTGTAACAAAGTTGATCGGTGTGGAGATTTGGATCTAAATCTTGTGCCAAAATCTGCTTGGCTTGTTGATTCATAAAGTAAAGCTTACCACTAGCCTCCACCACCAACACGCCAACAGGTACTGCTTCTAAAAATTGCGCCAGCCGATGTTCACTTTCACGCACCGCTTCCTCGGCTTGATCATGCAACTGTTCAAAGACAAGATCACCATGTTCTGTGGATGTCTCTAGTAAGATTTTTAAATCTGTATTTTCTTGCTTGAGGCGTAAATTTTCGGCGTTGAGTTTATGAAGATGTAACTGAGCCTGGATTCGGGCTAAAAGTTCGGCTTGGGTAAAGGGGGTAATTAAATAATCATTTGCACCTGCTGCTAATAGTGAGTTTAATTCAGTGATAAGGTTGTGAGTAATTGAGACAATAATCGGTACATCATTTAGCTGTGTCACTTTTTGCAGCTTTTTGATGGGTTCACTGATGTTAATCTCTGAATGATTAACAGCTATCAGGATTAAGTCAGGTATAGAATCAGTATCGGCATCAATAATAGATAGAGCTTGTTCAAGGTTTTCAGCGTTAATATGACTATATTCAGAACTAGATAAATACTTGTTAATAGTCTGATAATTATCCGAATAAGCAGCAATAATCAATATCTTTATCGGTTTTATATTCGGCAAAATATCCATGGTATTTATTAATGTTTATGCTCACCACTCGCTGTCTTACTACTGGCGTGGCACACCTAATTTGGTGGATTAAAATTGTAGGGGCGCACCGACGTGCATTGGTATCAACTTAAGATGAAAAGCACGACTGGCAAGCTTTTCACCCTCATCCCCTAACCCCTTCTCCCACCCCCCTCGTTCCCCCCTACGAAGAGGGGGGAGGACAGAGGATGCTTCGCTTTTGTTGCATAGGAGAAGGGGAACCATCACATAAAGACGCTTCCAAAGCATCTCTAGAATACCGTTTCTATATCGCTTCCTTCTTGCTCCCCTCTCCCCTGGTGGGAGAGGGGCTGGGGGTGAGGGGGTTGAGCTTAAGTTGACACGGATGACCGACGTGCGCCCAATTTCACTGTCAAATCTATGCCACCATTTTAGCTGTGTCAGTCCACTACATACACTAAGGAGATATTCCTGGCTGACTCTTAGAATACTTCCGTAATAACTGATTCACCTCTGGATTATACAGCCGCAAATAATTCCAATAATTCTCAAAAACTGCCTCCACATATCCCTTCGTTTCCGCAAAAGGAATCTGCTCAATAAACGCATCAGGGTCAGTTGTATCATACTTCCTGATCCACTTTGCCACATTCCCTGGACCCGCATTGTAACTTGCTACGGCGAATAGAGAATGGTTATTGTATTCTTGGTGAGTGTGATCTAAATACCATGTACCCAATTTGACATTATCATTAGGGTCATTCAGGTCATACTCCTGAAGCTGAATTTTATCGGCAATCCATTGACCCGTTCCCGGCATCACTTGCATTAACCCCCTGGCTCCCGCTATAGAACCGATTTCGGGTTCAAACCGCGATTCTTGGCGAATTAAACCTGTCACCAATAAGGGATTAAGTTGACGTTGACCAGACCAATTGACAACCGAATCAAAAAATGGTAGAGGAAAAAGTGTATGCCAATACGCTGGTTCAGCACGCAAGGCTTGCCATTGCCGACGTTCTTCCGGGGTTTCGCGCTGACTCAAAAACCAAACTTGGTTAATTCCATTAATGTTATCACCCACGCCTAAGCGCATAACGCCATCGGTGAACTGTTCAGCAACCGTGGGTTCCTGGCGATTCTCAAATTCGGCTTGCCAAAGCGTCCAACTGTCCTGATTTTGTCCCAATAGATGCAATTCTTTTAAGGTATCTGATCCAGCCGGAAGTCGCGATCGCGTTTTCGGTAGCACCACCGTCGGATTCACATCTCGCACCGTGGTAAAGTCCCCCACATCCCAGCCGAGAAATCGGGCAGACCGCCACGCATAATAGGATTCGGGATACTGTGCCAAAACATGCTCAAATGCGGATGTCGCTTCCTCTTGGCGTCCCAGTTGCATTGCCCATCTGCCCACCCAAAACGCCGCTTCCGGGGCGATGGCACTATCGGGACTATCTGTGGTAATCGGTTGCGCCCATTGCCATGCTTCGGCGAGATTCCCCGCTTGGGCTTTCTGGTTTGCTACCTGCCAACGATAGTCTGCGGCGGCGTCAGAATTCGGATATTGGGTTAACACCGATTGACGGGCTTGGGCGGCAGATTGAGAACTGCCCAACGCATCCAGGATGTTTGCTTTGGTGAGTAGGGCTTCTGGGGCTTCATCGGGGAACTTCGCCACCACCTGATCCAGGTAAGGGATTGCCTCTTGGGAGGGGAGGAGACTCGCCAGACGCCGCAATCCTAACCCCGTTTCCTTGGCATCGGGGAAGGTGCGAATAAGCTGTTGATAGGCGGCTTTGGCTTCCTGGCGTTTGCCTTTCAGGTGATAGCCGCGCCCCACTCGATAGGCATGTTCGGGCGTGGGCGGGGCTTTGGTGTAGGCTTTGGCAGCTTTGCCATATTCGCGGGTTTTCCAATAGCCAAAGGCAATCGTCTGCCAGTCTTCCGGCTGTAATTGAGAGGCATACTCATTCACTAAGCGATCGCGAATTCCGCCACTACCAGGAGCATCGTATGCTGATTTCGCCAATAGTAGTAATAAATCCAACTGTTTAGGATTCTCTTGCAGCTTTTGGCGAACAATATCTAGGGTACGGGGATGAGTCGGAAATTGCGCGATCGCCTGTTGCCAATACTCTGGATTCGATTCCCCTAACGCATACAGGGCGTGCGCGGCGACGGGATCACTGGGGTAAGTCTCTAGAATCCCTTGCCAAGCTTGTTCGGCGTTAGCCATATCCCCCATCGCTGTGTAGGCTTGAGCGCGTTTCAGGGCTATGTGAGAGGCTAACTGGGGATACTTCGCGTCCAATCCCTCTAACCATTGAAGTGCCGCCTCTGGCTGCTGTTGTCCAATTAAATCCGACGCCAACAAATAGCGGGCGCGATATTGATCCAGGGATTGACGCCCCGAAGCAATATCCATCAGTTGTTCCGCCCTAGCTTCGGGGGATAAGGATACCAAGGGCAATACCAGGGATTGAGTATCCTTTTGGGTCAAACCCAGTTCACTTGGCGGGGACTCACCGAGCCAGTTTTGCAGAACACCAGTCTGTCGGAGAACGAACCAAGACGAACCACATAAGGCAATAAATAGCAATCCCGCCCCGACTGCTACAGGAACTCTGTATTTCTGTACCTTTAGCATGAAACCTATTTCGCCCAATACTGATAAAATACTGTCTACCATTGTGACGAACGATCAGGAAAATGGGGGAGTTATCAGTTATCAGCAGCAGGGGGAGCAGGGGGAGCAGGGGGAGCAGGGGGAGCAGGGGGAGCAGGGGGAGATAGGGAAAATGAGAGAACTTTCCTTGTCTGTGTAATCAGTGTCAATAAGCTCTCACCTCCCTACCCCTATCTCTCCAATAAATCCGTGAAATCAGTGTTTTGACGAATAACGAATGACGAATGACAAAGGACAAATGCAATACTGAAAGATGAGGTAAAAGATAAGAGACACAACGAAGGAATGGAAATTCGAGCCACGGATACACCACGGGTAGATTGGACTGGTGATGCCCTAGCACTGGGATTCTTTGAAGATGCTGTAGAGTTAACGGATGATTTAGCCCAGCTTGATCAGAAACTCTCCGGTACGCTGAAGGAACTGATTGAGGAAACCGAGTTTAAAGGAAGCGTTGGCAGTAGTGCTGTAACTCGTGTGGGTGCCGGTAGCTCAGTTCGTAAAGTTATTTTAGTCGGGTTGGGTAAATCGGATGACCTAACCGTAGACAGTTTACGTCGGGTAGCGGCGGCGATCGCACGGATGGCAAAGCAGCAAAAGAGCAAAACTCTGGGTGTTAGCCTCCCGGCGACGAATAATGATACCGCCCTCAGCGCCCAGGCGATCGCCGAAGGGATTACTCTAGCATTGCATGTAGATAATCGCTTTAAGTCGGAACCGGAAGATAAGGGGGCGAAACTCGAACAGGTTGAATTATTGGGATTGGGTGATGTCCAAGCCGCGATTAACCAAGCCCATGCGATTTGTGAAGGAGTAATCTTAGCACGAGAGTTAGTCGCCGCCCCCCCGAATTCTGTCACTCCCCTAACCTTGGCACAGACAGCCCAAGATATTGCCTCTGCTTATGGGATGACGCTAGAAGTATTAGAGCGCGACGAATGTGAAAAGTTAGGCATGGGCGCGTTTTTGGGTGTAGCCCAAGCCTCAGAAATGCCACCCAAGTTTATTCATCTCACCTATAAACCCCAAGGAACACCGCGTCGGAAAGTCGCGATTGTGGGCAAGGGATTAACCTTTGATTCCGGTGGCTTGAACCTAAAAGTCTCAGGTAGCGGCATCGAAACCATGAAAATGGATATGGGAGGGGCGGGTGCTACCCTCGGTGCTGCTAAGGCGATCGGTGAATTAAAGCCGGATGTGGAGGTTCACTTTATTAGTGCCGCAACCGAGAATATGATTAGTGGTCATGCGTTGCATCCCGGTGATATCCTTACCGCCTCCAATGGCAAAACCATTGAAGTGAATAACACCGACGCCGAAGGGCGGCTGACGCTGGCTGATGCGTTGGTGTTTGCTGAGAAGCTGGAGTTAGACGCGATCGTGGATTTAGCCACCCTCACCGGGGCTTGTATCGTAGCACTCGGCAATGATATTGGTGGACTTTGGACAACTGATGACACCCTCGCAACTCAATTCAAAACCGCATCGGAAAAAGCGGGTGAAAAATTCTGGCAGATGCCGATGGAAGAGAAATACTTTGAGGGAATGAAGTCACCCATTGCTGATATGAAAAACACGGGACCTCGTGCCGGGGGTTCAATCACAGCGGCTCTATTTTTAAAGCAGTTTGTGAAAGAGACAGCGTGGGCGCATTTAGACATCGCCGGTCCAGTTTGGGCAGATAAAGAAGACGGGTGCAATAATGCTGGGGCGACAGGTTTTCCAGTTCGCACGCTGGTTCACTGGGTTTTGGCATAAGCGAGGTGCGTAATTGCACGAAGCAGTCTAAACATTGACCAAAGGGTGTTGGGAAATTTTTCAATAACCGTAGGGGCGCAAAGATTTGCGCCCGATTCAATGGTCAAATCGAATCCACAATTTTTGTTCTGCTCTTGTTTGGGTGTATCACATCGAGTCTAAAAATGCTGTAGAGAAACACAAAAGCCCATAAGAGGAGATAGGGTAAGAAGCGAACCTTCTCTAGGTGAGCCAACGAATAAACAATAGAGTTTTTGGTGACTCCCTGAGTAAAGTTCAACACCTCAAATGGTTTCAAATAGACTGAACGATTGGGAATATTTTGGCTTCACAGGCGTAATTGAATAAAGGGCGCACGTCTGTGCGCCCCTACAGTGTGAATGAACTAAATTATCGTAGCCCAAACGAATCTAATATCGTGCTATTTGATAAGAAATAGGGTAGTAAAGAGAATCCGTTTTTATTGGATGAGTCTCTCATCGGACGTTACCTCCGGTTCATACTCGTGACAGCCTTCGCAGGAACCGAGAGGGTTTACAGCACAAAGCAAGAATGCAGAATTCGCATAATATCGACAGGTATGCTTTTTATCGACCGTGTTTGATAATTGCCTCATGCGTTGCTCATGAAAATCAATCAAGCGTTTAATCTGAGCATGGGACTTTAGTCTCATGCGTTTGAATCCAATTGTTGTCATCGCTAACTTAACCAAAGACAGTTGTGGGGTCTATTTGCTTAATTTTCTGTAGACAACGGTATAATAATCCCTAATTATGCCATAAAATATCTACCCAATTGCACAGATACAATGGGCAACCGGATGCATGAATCAGGTTTTTCCTGTTAGAGTTTCGGTGTCTTCTAGGGGGACAAATCAATGAAATAAAGGAAAAAGCCGCGTCTCCTAAGAAACGCAGCTATTGACTTAAAAGACTCGGTGCGGTAAAATCGCCCTATTCATTACTTCTGATCAAACTAAATTGGTAGCAGGATAATTGTTCACCTATCCTGCTCCTGTTTCTTTAGGATGCGACTACATCGGCAACGGTCAACGAATTCAAGTTATCGAGATTGACTCCCGAAATAGTATCGAGCGTTTGTCCACCAAATTCTCCGTACATTCTAGCCAACGCTCCGGTTAAGCCAGCATTGTAGTCCATCGCCACTTCATTGCGAATGAAGTCCGTGCGCTCATCCACATAATCAAAATCATCGGCTGAAGCAGGACCTCCCACTAGCGCCCCGTAGAGGGTATGTAGGTTATCGCGAGAATCACTGATATTCGTCACTCCAGAAGCCGCGCGGTGGTGGGGGTTGAGCGCATAGTCCTCACCAAAACCAACCATATAGCTGAAGTCGCGGGGATTATCGCCTAGGATATAGTCAATTTGCCCCTCAGCAAAATCCGAGTATTGACCATTGGGGTCATTCACCGTATCCGCGTAGACGCCAGCTAGGAATGAGGTATTGGCGCTGTAGCGCAGAGAACCCCACTGACTCAGCCATGCGAGTCCACCATCGGTATAGGTTGCGGTACTACCGCCGGGAAGCCAGGAGTTTAACCAGCCTTCCACATCACCTTTATACTCAGATTTGCCCGTTTCCTGAGCTAACAAGATAGCCGCACCATAGGATTTGTCATCCCAGGATTGCGTCCACCCTGGACCAATTCCCTGGTATAAACTTTCGGCTTTGTTGAGATACGTCGTATCTGTACTACCCGCCGCCTCCGTTGCTTTGTGTAGCCAGGTTGCGCCCCAAACTAGCTCGTCTTGGAAGCCACTGAAGGAATTGTAGAACTGACCCGCATCGGGAATCGCGTCAGTATAGACACCGCGATATTGGTCAGCAAAATCGTAGAGTTGTTCAGCGTTCTGTAGCAGGGTATCCGCGTAGGCTTCGTCTACTCCTCGGAAGACAATCGAAGCCGCCGCCAGAGACGCCGCCGCTTCCCCAGCTAAATCAGACCCAGGATTCTGACGGTCGATTTTATAGGCGGGTCGTTCCATGGTCATGTCTTCCGGAGGACCCCAGTAAGCGTGGTCGAGGTTACCATCTCCAACTTGTCCGTAAAACTCTTTCGTCCCTTGACCGTCAGTGACGTGAGCTTTGAGGATGTAATCAGTACCCCACTTGATGGTGTCCAGAACCTCTTCAAATTGTCCACTTTGCTGATAAGCATCCTGGTATTGAACCGCACCCCAACCCAGCATGGTTAGGGAAGCGGCTCCGGGTAAGCCGAATTTAACGTGGTCGCCCGCGTCGTAGTAACCGCCTGTCAGGTCAACTCCTACATCTGAGCCATCGTTTAGAGCGGAATCACCGCGCCAAGGGATAGGATTGGTATCGGGTAGGTCACCAGAGCGTTGAGCATAGTAGAAGAGGATAGACTTTTGCAGCGCTTCCCCATAATTAAAATCCCCTTGCTGAGGAGGGGGTTGGGAGGAATCGTTATTGAGAATGGTTCCCACCCCTTGACCATCTCCAATCGTGGCGTTACTAGCATTGGAGAGATTAACGTTAAAGGTTTCATCGCTCTCAACCGTGGTGTCTCCAGTGACAGCGACACTAATGGTTTTCGAGGTTTCTCCCGCCGCAAAGGTAAGTGTGCCAGATTCAGCGGTATAGTCAGACCCCGCTGTGGCTGTGTCATTGCTAGTCCCGTAGTCAACGCTTATCGACTCCGTGCTAGCGGCGGAGAGGCTGACGGTAAAGGTCGCGTTTTTACTCCCGCTATCGCCTTCAGTGACACTGACATCATTGATGGAGAACTGGGGCAGTACCGGAGTAGAATCGGCGTCATCATTATTAATGGTGCCAACCCCTTGAGCATCTGCAATGGTTGCATTGCTGGCATTGGAGAGGTTCAAATTAAAGGTTTCATTGCTCTCTACTGTCGTGTCTCCATTGACATCAACGCTGATGATTTTCGAGGTTTCTCCCGCTGCAAAGGTGATTGTACCCGATTGAGCGGTATAGTCAGACCCTGCTGTTGCTGTACCGTTGTCAGTCCCATACTCAACCGTCACCTCTTGGTCACTGGCTTCGGACATGTTGACGACAAACTCAGCCGCAACCGTACCGTTGTCACCTTCGGTAACACTGACATCATCAACTGAGAGCGTCGGTATCGAGGGGGAGGCGTCAATGGGGTCTCCATTCAAACTGTAGCTAGTGGGTTCAACACTATCACCGTTACCGTTGAAACCGAAAGAAACCGTACCGTCAGCCGCTAAAGTGCCGTTATAACTAAGGTTGCCAATGGTATAACGGTTGCCTTCTTTGCTGAGAATTTTCGCTCCCCAGATATCGGTAATTTCAAATTGAGAGTCAAACTCCAGCGTCCAGCCATTCACCTGGCTTGAGCTATTGTTAGCAATTTCTAGATTCGCGGTGAAGCCACTTCCCCAATCGTTGGCAACATCAAAATCAACCGCAAACGCATTGTCTGTGGTGGGAAGACTGCTGGAGTCATCATTGCTAATTGTACCCACCCCTTGAGCATCTGCAATTGTGGCGTTGTTGGCTTGGGAGAGGTTAACGTTAAAGGTTTCATCGCTCTCTACCGTTGTGTCACCTAAGATGGGTACAGTGATGGTTTGAGAGGTTTCTCCAGCGTCAAAGGTGATTGTGCCAGATTGAGCGGTGTAGTCAGACCCCGCTGTGGCTGTGTCATCGCTAGTCCCATAGTCAACGGTGACAGATTCAGTGCTAGCGGCGGAGAGGTTAACGGTAAATGTTGCGTTTTTACTCCCGCTATCCCCTTCAGTGACACTGACATCATCAATCGATAACTGGGGTAGTACTGGGGCAGACTCATCATTATCGGTAATTGTGCCAATCCCTTGCGCGTCTGCAATGGTGGCGTTGCTGGGACTAGAGAGATTCAGAGTGAAGGTTTCATTGTTCTCTACCGTCGTGTCCCCAAGTACAGGTACACTAATGATTTTAGAGGTTTCTCCTGCCGCAAAGGTCAACGTGCCAGATTGAGCGGTGTAGTCAGACCCCGCCGTGGCTGTACCATTGGCAGTCCCATACTCAACCATCACCTCTTGGTCACTGGCTTCGGATAGGTTGACGACAAACTCAGCCGCAACTGTACCACTGTCACCTTCAGTAACGGTTACATTATCAACAGAAAGCGTCGGTATGGATGGAGACGTGCCAATGGATTCTCCATTGAGACTATAACCGGTTGGTTCAACACTCTCGCCGCTACCGTTGAAACCGAAAGAAACCGTACCATCAGCCGTTAGAGTGCCGTTATAGCTGAGGTTGCGAACTGTATAACGATTGCCGTCTTGACTAACAATTTCCGCACCCCAGATATTGGTAATTTCAAAGGGAGCTTCAAACTCCAGAGTCCAACTATTTACATCGCTGGAACTATTGTTGGCAATTGAAAGATTCGCTGTAAAGCCACTTCCCCAGTCATTTGCAACATCAAAATCTACAGCAAAAGTCATTCTTTAACTCCTATTAGTGAGCGCATTAAGCAAGAACAAAAGCAAGGATTTGTTCTCAGAGCAGGAATTGGCAGCTACAATAATGTTTGCTCGGACATTGTTGTGGTGCTATCCGCAGGTACCACTAATAGCTATTCTGACAAGCAGAATATGAAGTGTCATCATTTTTTAATAAAGTTATTTTAAAGATTAATAAAAGAAAAATAAAAGCAATTACTTGTTTTAAAGAATAAAAAAATATATTATTTTCTCTGAAAAATATAATTTTAATTGGGTTAATTCTTTTTTCTCCCATTATCTGTTTCAAGAAGAAAGGAAGCGGAGGAGTGGGGAGAGGAGGAAGATGAGGAAGTTACAGCAGTTTGCTCTGCTATGCGGTACATTGTCGATCCCCCTAAATCCCATAAGCCAAAAAAGCGAAGCATCCTTTGGCTTCCCCCTTTTTAAGGGGGACGGGAGGGGGATCTAATAGGGGGACGGGAGGGGGATCTGAAGGGGGACTTTGATCTACTGTACTTTATTACAGCGCAAAGAGCTGTAACTCAAAACTCTACCTTACCTGTTCCCTGTTCCCTGTTCTCTAACAAATGACAAATGACAAATGACAAATGACGACCTCCGCCTTTCACGTTTATTGTGCCTACCTATTTATTTACGTTCAGGATGGGTTGTTTCTGGGGATGCAGCCGCCATTTGACTAATTCGAGCGATCAGTTGATAGAGACGCCCAGAATCTTTGCGGTTAAAGTAAAAAATTAAGCGTGGCAGATCAGCCGTTTCATCCGGAAGTTCTTCCGGCAAAGCCTTGCTTTTTTCAATTTGACCCTTGACAACAATATCACTAAACTCAGCGTTAAGCTGTTCAACCTCAGCATCAGACAACTCTGATTTAAGTCGCATCACAAACTGATCGCCCACATAACGACTAGAATGATAGACACTGTAGAACTGATGAATTGCCTCATAAGCCACATCCAGATTATCCGTCACCGTATAAAGGCTAGTATCTTCCGGGCTGATTAACCCGCGTTGAATTAGATGCTTGCGAAGATAGGCATCCCAATCGTGCCAGTATGTACCACCAGGGCGATCAATCAAGACTAATGGTACTGGTTCAAGTCGCCCGGTTTGACAGAGGGTTAAACATTCAAAGGCTTCATCCTGCGTACCAAAGCCACCAGGAAAAAGTGCGATCGCGTCACTTTCTTTAAGGAAGAATAGTTTGCGGGTAAAGAAATATTTAAACCGAATCAGTTTCGGATCTCCCTGAATAAACGGATTCGTTTCCTCAAAGGGAAGCTGAATATTCAAACCAAAGGAATTTTCCGCGCCCGCACCTAAATGTCCTGCCTCCATAATGCCACCGCCAGCACCTGTCATCACCATAAAACCGTGCTGGGTCAAATAGCGGGCAAACTCGGCAGCGATTTTATATTCCGGTGTCTGGGAGTCAATCCGGGCTGAACCGAAAATCGTCACCTTGCGGACATGACGATAGGGATAGAATACTTGAAAAGCAGATTCCATATCCTCTAACGTCGCTGTGAGGATTTTCCAATCCAGGCGATCAATCTCCTCCTGAGTCAGCCGAACCAGTACGCCTAAAGCACGTTGAATCCATTTTTCATCAGTCAGATTTGGCAGTCGCTCAATAAGTGCCGCTAAATCGCTCTTAAGTAACTGCGGATCAGAGTACGAAGGAGATGGAGTCATTGCGAATTTCACTAACGGCTCTCTATTTTATCAATGATTTGTCATTGGTCATTGGTCATCCTCTTCCCCAGCTTCCAGACGTAGCATGCTACGTCTCTACATGCTCCCCCAGCTCCCTCATCTCCCTCAGCACCTCTAGACTAGGACTCGACCTCTCGATAAACATAAATATCTCGCTCTCGCCCTACAGCAAATCTGAAGGAATGAGATAACGTTTTGCTCGATTGAGTCGTGAAAATAATCAGCGCTAAGACAATCAAACCCGCTGCACCCAGAAAAATGCTGGGATAGCCCAGAGGTTCAGCCATCGTACCCCAAAAGGGTCCTGCGATCGCAATCCCTAAATCAAACCCTGCAATACAAGCCGAGAACACGCGCCCACGTTCATGGGCGCCGGAGCGATCGGAAATTAAGGCGATCATCAAGGGTAATAAAATCCCCGCTCCTGATCCTTGAATTAAACCAATCAGCAAAAAGGCTTGTGGGGTTTGCGCTTGAGAAAACAGGGTTAAGGCAAATCCATAGCCAATCAGACTCCCGGTAATAAACACACCTCGCCCATACCGATCAGACGCCCGCCCCGCGATTAAACGCATCCCGAAACTCCCTATCGCCACCGCCGTGAAAAACCAGCCCGGATTTAAATCGACATTTGTGGCTCGGATATACAACGCCGCAAATGTACTCACCCCACCAAACGCCAACCCAGCCAAAAGCAATACCACAGCCGGAATCCTCAGCCGGGGACTCACCAATAGCTGCCAGAATCCTTTGAATGTCAGTTTAGCTGTGTTCGATTTTGCTCCCTGGATTCGCTCAGGTTCCCTCACCTGGCTAGCACAAACAAACGCGAATAAACCCAGCCCCCCAGAAAATAGAAAAAACGCGGTGTAACCCGCTTGAGCCTCCAGCAATCCCCCCAAGGCTGGACCTAATCCCATACCCAAGGGCGTCACCAGACTCATATAGCCAATTAACTCTCCTCGTTGACCTACGGGTGACAAATCGGTCACCAAGGCGATATAGCCTGTCGTAAATGCCGCTAAACCAATCCCGTGAAAGACCCGGATTGCCATTAACCAGGCAATCGAATCCGCGAACAAATACCCTAACGGTGCGATCGCCACCACAATCGTACCAATCAGGATTACCAGTTTACGGCTATGTTGATCGGCTAAATGTCCTAACCGTTGTCGAAACATCAACAACCCGATCGCAAAGCCGCCCATCACCATCCCGACTTGCTGCGTTGTTCCCCCCATGTCTTCAATGTAAGGGGGTAATGCTGGTAGCATCGAAGCTAAACTTGACCAAAACAGAAGACCCGCCGCGAATAGAGCGAGTAGGTTCCTGCGTTGTTGCGCTTCCATGGTTAAGAAGATTTTCATCTTGAGTCCATCCTGGTTCTATTTACTATTCTTAACATTTGACGAAACAACCTCCCTCGCCCGATAGATGGGTCTGTCTGCATCGGCAACGGTAGAATCCAATAGCCAAATATAAAGATTAAATAAAGATTAAGGAAATATTAAGAAAGCAAAATTTGGTTTAAATCTTTGGCATAATTTAATCATGGAAACTTAATTAAAGTTGTTACGTTCAATTCTTTTTTGTCATAAAACCAGTTACAAAATGCAGATAAAACAAGAAATCCATTGTCCAAATTGTGGGAGTCTCGCTCAACGAGAATACTGTTTTAAAACGAATTTATCTAATACTCAATGTCCAACCTGTGATTACTTGATGATCAATTGCTTCCGCACAGGCAAAGTGTTAGAAGCCTATGCACCAGGACTTTATGCTCATCGTTAAAACGTTATTAAGTTAGAACATATCCATAGATTCAGAGTAGGGACACGGCATGTCGTGTCCCTACTGTTGTTGATAAGCTGTGAGGTACACAGATAGATGCCCGACTTCTTAGAGGATACTGCTAATTCTTGTCGGGCATGGGTTGTTTGGATAACCGATAATTCTCCAATCGCTCACTGTATTGGTCAAACCCGTCTTCTGAATACAGCACCGTTTTCTTTTGTCCGACTACTTATGACAAATGACAAATGACAAATGACCAATAACAATCAAACCTCAACCAAATTCCCCACCACGCGATCGCGCCCTTGCACCTTTGCCTTATACAGCGCTTGATCTGCCTCCGCAATTAGCCGCTCTGGAGTCGTTCTTGGCGGCGGAATTACTCCAGCTACACCACAACTTAAGGTGACAAATTTACTCACCCCAGATCCCTCATGGACAATCGCCCGCGACTTCAGTTTCGAGCGAATCGATTCTGCTACCTGCATCGCACCTCTGAGGGAGGTATTCGGTAAAATCACCACAAATTCCTCACCCCCATACCGCGCTACCACATCCGCTGGACGCTTTGCCGCTTTACGCAAAATATTAGCAACTTGTTTAAGACACTCATCTCCCGCTTGATGTCCATAGGTATCGTTATATGCCTTAAAAAAATCAATATCACACAAAATTAACGACAGAGGTGATTGTTCCCGCGCCAATCGTTTCCACTCCTGCTGCAACGCCTCATCAAACGCCCGACGATTGGCAATCTGAGTCAACCCATCCAAATCAACCAACCGTTGCAACTCTTGATTCATTTCCTCTAACTTCGCCTTCAGCACCCGTTCTTGCTCAATTTTGCGGTGTAACTCCGCCATCACCCAATGCGTATGCAGTAACCGCCGCACTCGTTGCCGCAGCACCGCCCAATGAATCGGTTTCGTGATATAGTCTGTAGCGCCTGCTTCAAAGGCTCGGTCTACGGATTCCTGATTATTAAGTCCTGTAATCATCAAAATAGGTGGGCATTTCTGACCAAATCGTTCCTGTAACCGAGCGCAACAGGTAAACCCATCCATCACAGGCATCATCGCATCCAACAAAATAATATCGGGTAACTGTTCGGTGCAAAACGCCAGACATTGATGCCCATCCCCCACTTCTGAGACCCGATATCCTTCCTGTTCCATCGCCCGACGCAGCACCAGGCGTAGGGTCTTTTCATCATCCACAATCAAAATCAGGGGAGGGTCACGCTGAAAGTCAGGCTCATTCATCATAGTTTCCTCGGATGCTCTTGTTGCAACGCAGTGACAACTCGCTCATACTCCGCATTAAACCGGGAAATCAGGGTAGAAGCTGGCTCTAGGTTTCCCGTGCGACCCAACGCTTCTAACTCAGCACACAGTTGCGCCAAACCCTTTGCTCCAATCGTTAGACTCGATGATTTCAATGCATGGGCAGATTGGTGCAAAGCACTACCATCATCATGAGCGATCGCACTCCGAATCGCTTGTACCCTAGGTGGGGAGTCTTCCAGATAACTGTCAATCACTTCCGCGATTAACCCCTCATAATCATCTCCGGCAATTTCTCTTAAATCTTGCAGCACTTGCCGATCTAAAGCAGGGGTAACACTGGAGTCTGAGGTTATTTCTGGCACAGATACGTCCTCATCTGAATGATCCCGTATGCTATCTCTGCCCTCTTGAGCCAGCACTTGAGCATACGTGGTTAAGGCTTGAACCAGGGCTTCCGGTCGAATCGGTTTACTGATATAGTCATTCATGCCCACTTGCAAACATTGTTCTCGGTCTCCCTGCATCGCATGAGCCGTCATGGCAATAATCCAGGGTTGGCAAGCTGACGACCATTCAGCCCGGATGCGGCGAGTTGCCTCCAATCCGTCCATTTCAGGCATCTGCACATCCATGAAAACAACTTGATAGGACTTACGACGCAGGGATTCCAGCGCCTCTTGTCCATTGTTCGCCACATCTGCGCGATATCCTAAGCGCTGCAACATCTGGCGAGCTACCTTTTGATTGACCGCCACATCTTCGACTAGCAGAATGCTTAATGGTAACCTCTGGGCAAACTGAGCTTCAAGCAGTCCCGATGAGCGATCGCCCGGACGCACCGAAATCCGCCTACGTCCTAAAATTGCCACAAAAATATTATAAAGCTGGGATTGCTTAATCGGCTTGGTCAGAAATGCCGCAAAGTTGGGCAGATCATCGGGTTGATAGGGGGTTTGCCGACCCACAGAACTGAGCATGACCAAGGGGAGTTGTTCATTATTCGGTAACGCCTGGATTTGTAACGCTAAGGTCAAACCATCCATTTCTGGCATTTGCCAATCCAAAACCACCAGATCAAAAGGTTCCGAGTCGGCTAACCAGTTTAGCGCTTGCGCTCCTGATGCGGCTGTTGTCACCTCCATTCCCCACGACTGCGCCTGTAGGGTGATAATCTGCCGATTCGTGGCATTATCATCCACTACCAGTAACCGTTTTCCCCGTAACTCCGGTTGGGGTGCATCCAACTCCGCCGTGACCGAATTGGGGTCTGATTTCACTACAATCGTGAAATAAAACGTCGAACCTTTCCCTACCTCACTTTCTGCCCACAAGCGCCCGCCCATCCGTTCACTCAAGCGCTTACTAATCGCTAAACCCAATCCTGTCCCACCATAATTGCGGGTCATCGACGCATCCACCTGAGAGAATGGTTTAAACAACCGATTCATGCGATCGCGGGGAATGCCAATTCCCGTATCTCTGACCGTAAATTGCAGTTCGTAGGTTTCTTCGGCTTCCAGGCGTTCCACCGGAACAGCTCCCCCAGCTCCCCCTGCTCCCTCTGCTCCCTCTGCTCCCTCTGCTCCCTCTGCTCCCTCTGCTCCCTCTGCTCCCCCAGCTTCCCCAGACAACGCTCGACTCATCACCGATACCACCACTTCCCCCTGTTCCGTAAACTTCACCGCATTACTCAGTAAATTCACCAGAATCTGTCGCAGGCGGGTAATATCACCCACCACATTGGTCGGTGTTTGGGGTTCAATTAAATAAGCAAGTTCCAATCCCTTCGCCGCCGTTTGAGAGGCAACTAAATCCAACGCTTCCTCAATACAAACATGCACATCAAAGGGGTGTTCCTCTAACTCCAATTTTCCGGATTCTATTTTCGAGAAGTCCAGAATATCATTAATAATCGTCAGCAACGCTTCGCCACTGCTACTAATCGTATTAGCAAAGTCTTGCTGTTGGGACGTCAACTCAGTATCCAACAACAACCCAGCCATACCAATCACCGCATTCATCGGCGTGCGGATTTCATGGCTCATCATTGCCAGAAACTCACTTTTTGCCCGATTAGCGACTTCGGCTTCCCGTTTCGCTTTATGTAGGGCGAGGTTCTTGAGTGTCAGTTCTTCCCGCCGTTGCTTTTCCTGTTCTAAGAGTTGAGCTTGAGCTAAAGCAATCCCAACTTGCGCCGCCACCGCTTCTAACAGTTCAATTTCATCATTACTCCACTGACGGAAGCGATCGCATTGATGCAGGCAAATAATACCATTGGTCTGCTCCTGATAGGAAGTCCGCACCGAAAGCATGGATTTCAGACCAATCTGACGACAAAGTTGATTCGCCCCCTCCAGTCGCGGATCAGCATAAACATTCTCGGAACTTACGGCTTGGTCTTGCACCAGCACCGCTTGGGCGTGAGGATTGCCCACAACGGGAATCGTTTGCTGTCGGGTTGACTTATAACCGGGTTCTAGATACTCAGCCACCAACGGAATTTGCGGACAAGGCTTTGCCAAATAGGTATGAATCAGACAACGATTTACACCGAAAACCTGACCCACTTGCGTCGCCGCCGTCTGAAAAATATGCTTACTGTCTAAGCTTTGGCGAATTTCTTGGGTAATTTGTTTGAGCAACAACATCTGTTGTAATTGCTGCTCTAATAAGGTTCTGGCTTGTTGACGTTCGATCTCATGACCCACCCACTGTGCCATGAGTTTGAGCAGTTGAGGAGACGCCGAGCGATTGTTGGTGGCGAGGGGGGTGGGACGTTGATCGAGACTTAAAAAGCACAGCGCCCCATAAACATTTCCCGCTACCTTGACACTCGTACCCAGATAGGATTTAATTCCAAACGTGAGACAGGCTGGATGATTTGCCCATTCTGTATCTTCAGCCGACTCGAACGCGATCGGTTCCTTGGCGTGAATCGTTTCGCTGCAAATGGTCTGTCCTAATTCAAATGTATCTCCCGCCTGCACCTGTCGAGGTGATTTAGGCGGAACTTGAGCCGCAATCACCAAACAGCGCCCTTGTTCAATCCGAGACACAATACCGACATCGTGACCAAAATGACGCCGCCCCAAGGCTAAGAGTCCTTGTAGACGTTGCTCAAACGTGAGTTTGGGTGCAGCAGCCACTCGATATAAAGCCCGAATCGCGGCTTCGTCTTGGCGCTGTTGTTGCTCAATCTGTTTGCGCTCGGTAATATTCCGGATAATGCCAATAATTTGATTGTCCAAAAATGGCACGAGTCGGGCTTCATAGTTTTGCTCCCCTGTCTCTAAGGATAAGGAATAGTCCAGACTCACTGGGGATTGGCGCTGAATCACCTGCGCGATCGCCCCCTGAATTTTATCACTCACATCAGCAGGGAGAACATTGTGTACTGGCTGTCCCAAAAACTGTTCTGGCGGAACGTATAATTCACCCCGATTGGTAGCTTGATAATCGAGAATCGTTCCATCTTGACTCAAGCGAAAATACAAATCCGGAAGGGCGTTAAAAATCGCTTGCAGTTCTGAGTTTTTCTGATATAAAGCGTCCTCGGCTTGTTTGCGATGGGTGATATTACCAAAGGTAACGGCAAACCCGTCCCCTAATTTGACGGCGGCGATTTGAAACCAAGCCTGAATTCCTTCGTGGTGGTAATGAAATTCTCGCTCAAGCGGAATCCCTGTTTCGGTTACCTGAACATAGAAATCAAACAGCCCTTCCTGGCGATTTCCCGGCATTTCCATGAGTAACTGCTTACCAATGAGTTCCTCACTCGTTCGTCCCACCATGCGTTCGGCAGCCGGATTGACGAGCAACCATTTAAAATCAATAATAGTCCCTTGGCGATCGCGAACCGCCTCAAATGCCATCACCCCATCCAGGGAACTATTTAATACCCCCGATAGCAGGGATTGGGAATATTCCAGAGCAGCTTGACTTTCTTTTACATCTGTGATATCGATACAAGAACCGATATAACCGAGAAAACTACCATCCGTGCCAAACCGAGGTACACCTGTATCTAAGAACCAACGGTATTCCCCATCAGCGCGTCGCAGTCGGTATTCCATGCGAAAGGCTTGGCGACGGTTAAAGGCATGAGTATAGGTTTGTCGGCAATTCTCCTTGTCTTCTGGATGTACCGCCTCTAGCCATCCCTCGCCCAGTTCATCCTCTAAACGGCGTCCGGTAAAGTCCAACCAGGGGCGGTTGAAAAACGTACAACGTCCATCGGTTCCCGCCACCCACAACAGTACAGGCGCACTATCTGCCATCGCCCGGAAACGGGCTTCACTTTCCCGTAAGGCGGCTTCGGCTTGCTTGCGTTCAGTTACGTCATGAGCCACACAATAGATTAATCCTTCTTCAACTAAAGCTTTCGCATTCCACAACAGCCAGCGATAGGAACCATCGCGACAGCGATAGCGATTTTCAAAGGCGATGGAATCTTTCCCCCTTGTCAGTTGTTCAGCTTCCGCCAGAGTCGCGGCGTGATCATCGGGATGAACCAATTCTAGATAAGGTTGGGCTAAGAGTTCAGCTTCACTCCATCCCAGAGTTTTTTCCCAGGCGGGATTCAGGCGTCTAAAATAGCCATCAAACCCCGCAATACAAAGCATATCAACGGACAGGTCAAAGATGCGATCGCGTTCTTGTTCGGCTTGGCGACGTTCACTAATATCAGTTTGAATGCCAATATAGTGGGTGAGTTTGCCATTGTGATCGCGGATGGGGGAAATGGACAATTCATTCCAGAAGCGTGTCCCGTCTTTGCGAGTGTTTTGCAGGATGACGTGACAGTCTTGTTCGTTTTTTAGTGCCGCTTTTAGTTTATCTAAGCCAGGTTGTTGCTGATTATCTCCTTGTAAGAAGCGACAGTTTTTTCCCAAAACCTCTTGAGCTGAATAACCAGTAATTCGCTCAAAGCCGGGATTGACGAAAATAATCGGATTATCGGGTACATTTGGATCAGTAATCAGGATACCATTACTACTGGCTGCGATCGCCCGTTCCAACAGTTGTAAGCGCACCTCAGTCTGCTTGGATTCGGTAATGTTGCGGGTGACTTTGGCAAACCCCCGCAAGTATCCTGTTTCATCGCGCAGCGCCGTAATAATCGTTGTACACCAAAACTGGGAACCATCCCGCCGAATGCGCCACCCTTCATCCTCAAATCGACCCGTTTCGGCGGCAATTTTTAAGGATTGTTCGGGTTTACCGCTTTCTTGATCGTCCTTGAGGAAAAAACACTGATAAGATTGACCAATGATCTCGGATGCTGAATACCCTTTCAGACGTTGAGCGCCTGCATTCCAGCTAACAATCTTACCTTCAGTATCAAGCAGGTAAATCGCATAGTCTTTGATCCCGTCAATCAGCAGGTTTAAGCGCTCATCACTGGCTTGTAGGGCGAGTTCGGTTTGCTGGCGATCGCTAATATCGCGAATCAGCCAGAGAATTCCCACAACGTTTCCGTCTCTATCTTTAACGACACTATTAAGGGTTTCGCTGCTAAAACTATTCCCGGTTTGGCGTTGATAGTTTATCACTTTGGACTGATTGAAATCCGCCGAATCCGGATTCATCGTCTGTGGATCAAACTCCTCAGGATTCGCATATAACTGCGATAAGGGTTGTCCCACTAAGGCTTCTGGTTGATACCCAAAAAGCTGATTAAACGCGGAGTTAACCTTAACGATAAAACCGTCTGTATCCGTAACAACTACCGCCTGAGGAATCGCTTGAAACAATAGGGCGAAGTCGGTTGGTATTGTTTTAGTCAACTGTTCTGGGGAATTGGCAAAAGCGGTCGCATTTCTTTTTCGTCGAGTTTGTCTTAAGCCGACTAAACCTATAGCCAATAACCCCATGACAGCAAAGACACCGCCATAGATTAGCACTGGGCGAATTGGGCTGAAATCAAAAAGCCAGCCAGCTACATTACACCAATGAATCAACCCATCGATTAACAGTCGATTGAAAAAGGGAAACATACAAACTCTACCGAGCGGAGAAACTTGGGCTTATTTCAGTCAGCGATAACGATAAAGGGACTGAACATAAGGATTCAGGGTAGTACACGCGGACGCCAGAAAAACCGACTATTCAAATCAGTGAACCGAGTCATGGCAAAATGCTTTTGACGTGTGACGTTCAAGATCGTGCGGTACTAAGGTAATGCCGTGACAGTTTTCCTCCCCATATCCCAGAGTCAAAGTTACGATTTTTTCTGACTTTAGAAACATCCCTGTTGCAAAAGCGGGTCGGTTATATCTGCCATGCATAGAGTTGAACACTTAACTAGTTTATCTACCCACAACTAGACTGCAAAGCTCTGCGTAGCTTTTCCTGATTTGTCGGGCTAAACTGCAAAAAAATTAAAAAAAATTTACGTATTGATTAGGAAATCAATAAATTCTAACATCAGCATTAAATGGCAAAAAAGTCAAATATTTTGTAGTTCTCCTAGAGGAATTGACCACTCAATGAAGCAACAAAAATCGAGAGTGGCAAGCCGTCTCTTGATTGTGCCTAATCTGACTGAAAGTGATTAGTAGTGTTCTAGACATTCAGCTATTTTGCCGCTACCCAGTTCAGAATTCCTTTATTAATGATTCCTCCAGGTTAATGGCAAGGTGAGAAAAAATAGAACAGCTTATTTTCTATAATAAACGATCAAGCACGCTATTGAAATACTCGGTGGCGCTATCTGGGCTAAATCAAGACAGTCATAGACGTCGCTGTGCCAGAGTTGTCAGTATGCTAACTTAGCTAGGGACTCGCCAAAGCGCGTATCCTCAACCCTGAGCATCTCAACGACAGTGAAAGCCCATGCAAATCTATACCAGGCAATTGCGGGTGCGGCATTATGAAATTGATGTCCTCGGACATGTCAACAATGGTGTTTACCAGAATTATCTTGAACAAGCCGCCGTGGAACACGCCCAACTCCTGGGTTACTCTTTGGCACAATGCCGAAATTTAGGAGGTGTGTTTGTCATGCGTCGGATTGCGATCGACTATCTGCGTCCAGCAATGGCAGATGATACCCTAGAAATCACCACTTGGCTACAGCAGATGAAAGGAACCCGGGCGATTAGACGCTATGAAATTCATCGATTGGGAGAAGTGCAACCCTTAGTCATTGCCGAAGCAATCTGGGTGTGGGTGGATGGGGTTACGATGCGCCCACGGGGAATTCCTAAAGAGATTCTGATGACTTTCGAGTCAATCCAACCCTCTGATGAGCTATCATGCACTTAATTTTAATCCCATTCACGTAAGCTTAATTTATTAATTAAAATCAAGCTTAATAGTTAAGCCTGACTGAAATTATCATCCATTCAGTATGGGGTCGTATTGAGGTGAATTTTACAAGCAAAGGAGTTGAAATTCTGGCGTGTTACCGGAGCATAATCGAAACCAATACATTTACAAACTGCAGAAACAAAAACGTTTATTTCAGTTGGTGTTGTTCTTCGCTCTGTCCGCATTAGTTGTATCACTGGTTGTCAATCTTTTCCTCTTCTCCCAAGCCAAATCGTACTACCTACAACTGAACAAAACCAATCTCGATCCCCTCGGATTACAAACCTTGAGTGGGGATTCGTTAGCTGATCGTTCCTCGACTCACTCTCCAGTAACCGTTGTCTTCTTTGGTGACTCGCGAGCAGCAATGTGGGTTGAGCCAGACAATATTAACAATGTTTCTTTTATCAATCGTGGCATTGGCAGTCAAACGTCTACTCAGGTATTGGGACGTTTTGATCAACATATTTTACCCTTACATCCCGATATTATCGTTGTGCAAGTTGGGATTAACGATTTGAAAACGATCCCACTATTCCCTAAGCAAAAATCCACCATTGTTAGTAACTGTAAGACGAATATTCACAAGATTGTCGATCGTGCAGTCAAACAGGATGCCACCGTTATTTTAACCACCATTTTCCCCATTGGTCCGGTTCCCCTGATTCGTCAACCGTTTTGGTCACCTGATGTCGCCAAAGCCGTTGAGGATGTCAATGCTTACCTCTACTCGCTAAAAGCCAAAAATGTCTTCATTTTAGATGCCTATTCACTTTTGGTAGAGGATCAGCAGGTTAAAAGCCAGTACGTTTACGATACGTTACATATCAATCCTAGAGGGTATCAGGCGCTCAATCAGGAGTTAAAAAAAATGCTCTCAACTGGATTAATAGACATTCATAAATAATAAGTAATAATTCAATGGCTAGGATGGGGTTAGCGAGTCAAGCAAGCCTAGCCAGTAATGATTGCTTAATTTGAGGATTGGCGGCGATGATAAAATTAGTATATCTATCCATGGGCAGAAGCTAAGGTTATCATTAGCAGCTATGATTAGCATCTCAAGCTAATTTCGGTTTTACACTTAAAAGGAGATGGCAATGTTACAATTTTTAATCAATTTTCAGCAACGGATTGGCAAAATGCTTTGGGCTTTAAGTTTAATTACTTTAATCAATCTAGGGGGTTTATTACTCCTGAGCAATCAAGCCGCGTTAGCTGACTCTGATACACCCTTGACAACTCCACCAAAAACAGAAAAGACCGAATTAGGATTGTCACAGCAAGAGAAAGAAGAAGCCTACGAAGAAGCCACAGAAGCACTGTCGAAAGATCCGCAAAAAGGAGTGGAAAAACTTTACGAAGAGG
The DNA here is from genome assembly GCF_040220235.1 of Coleofasciculus sp. B1-GNL1-01. Taxonomy (NCBI): domain Bacteria; kingdom Bacillati; phylum Cyanobacteriota; class Cyanophyceae; order Coleofasciculales; family Coleofasciculaceae; genus Coleofasciculus; species Coleofasciculus sp. B1-GNL1-01. The sequence continues at coordinate 52,587 of NZ_JAVJTO010000024.1, read as the reverse complement.
AAAAGGAAAAGTATGAAGAATCTCAGCCTGATAAGAACGTGTTTGAAAAAGTGAAAGACATGATTGAAGGGCTAAAAAACACTGATTAAACGCACCTGAAAGCCCCCCAAAAAGTTATCCGGGCGACTATTCACCAGTGTTTAGTCGTCCTGTTTGTAGTTTGTAGTTTGTAGTAAGGGCTTTAGCCTATCAGCGCGTCAACGTAGGAACTAACAGTTGTATAATTTAACTGTGCAAGGTTAGAGTTTGTAGTCAAAGCTCTAGCCTATCAGCGTGTCAACGTAGGAACTAACCTCAACGTTATATTGGCGCTAAAGCGCAACTACAAGCGCAAGGACAAACTTATGTACAACTATCGCTACCTTACTCCCATCCAAAAAGCTGAAATCCTTGAATACCGTAAACTTCAAGGCTTTCCTCCTCATTCTCCTCCCCATCCTTTTCAAAATAAAGATTTCTACCTGCTAACGGCGGCTTGCTACGAACACAAACCCCGTATCAATAGTATCTCTCGTCGTCAGGAACTTTTAGACCAATTATTTAAGAATTTCCTAGACGCAGGTATTGAAATCCTCGCTTGGGTCATTTTAACTAATCATTATCATGTATTAGTCAATACCGTTGAGTTTAAGCGGGTGAGTGGTATTTTCCGCCTGATTCATGGTAGACTGGCTCGTCAGTGGAATCTAGAAGATAAGTTAAGGGGAAAAGTTTGGTATTCTTACTGCGATCGCGCGATTCGTTCGCAACGTCATTATTATGCTACTTTAAACTATATCCACTACAATCCGGTGAAACATAATTATGTTGAATCTCCCTATGATTGGGACACAAGTAGTGTTCACTGGTATTTGCAGGAAAGGGGGCGAGAGTGGTTGAGACAGTGTTGGGTTGGATTTCCTGTTCAAGATTACGGGAAAGAGTGGGATAAGTTTAGTTTGTAGTAAGGGCTTTAGCCTACTCATCGCTTCAACGTAGGATCTAACAGTTGTATGATTTAACTGTGCAAGGTTAGAGTTTGTAGTAAGGGCTTTAGCCTATCACTACTTCAATGTAGGATCTAACCTCAACGTTATATCGGCGCTAAAGCGCAACTACAAGCGCAACTACAAGCGCATCTACAAGCGAAATGTAAACTTTATGTTAAAAAAGTAACGAAAACTACACGTTATTGACAATTTAATCAACTCCCGTGAAATAATCGTAGTAAGGGCAAATCGCACCGACTTTAATCTTTTCTAGATCAAGGAGAGATGAAGCCGTTGTTTTATTCATCGATAAGCGCGATCGCGCCTATATATAAGTTTTGCTTAATTCAAACCCAAAATTACTTAACTGGCGCTGGAGTCTGGACATTAGGGACTTGAATCGCCAAGCAAGCTGTGCTGGTGATTAAGTTTCCTGGTTCAATCCCAATCCCAGGGGGCGATTTGTCTTGCGATGAAATTCTCTTTAATTTTAGTTTAATCCCTTATCTTTATGAGGAACAATGGAATGTCTGATTCATTATTAGCGGATGCTGGCACCCGATTGCAAGCGGCGATGAAACATGTCTCGATTTCCGAAGATGCGATCGCACGTTTAAAGCATCCCAAAATGAGCCTGAGTGTGTCCATCCCGGTTCGCATGGATGATGGCTCATTAACCATGGTACAAGGATATCGAGTTCGATATGATGACACCAGGGGACCCGGAAAAGGCGGTGTACGCTATCATCCCAACGTTACTCTGGATGAAGTTCAATCCCTCGCCTTTTGGATGACATTTAAATGTGCGGTACTAAATCTACCGTTTGGTGGTGCGAAGGGGGGAGTTACGGTTAATCCCAAAGGATTATCCAAACTGGAACTCGAACGCCTCAGTCGCGGCTACATTGACGCGATCGCCGATTTTATTGGACCGGATGTGGATATTCTCGCCCCTGATGTTTACACTAACGCGATGATTATGGGGTGGATGATGGATCAATATAGTATCATCCGGCGTCAAATTAGTCCCGCTGTCGTCACGGGTAAACCCATCACCATGGGGGGAAGTGTGGGGCGCGATGGCGCAACCGCGACGGGGGCTTATTTTGTGATTGAATCCATGGCACCTAAACTGGATCTAATTCCCCAATACACGACAATCGCGATTCAGGGATTTGGTAAAGCCGGGGCGGTATTGGCAGAATTGCTGGCGAAAGCGGGGTATAAAGTTGTTGCTATCAGTGATTCTCAAGGCGGCATTTATTCCAAAAAAGGCTTAGATATTCCCAGTATTCGCCAGTATAAAATGTCAAGTCAAAGTCTGCAAGCGGTTTACTGTCAAGACACCGTTTGTAATATTGTTGAACATGAACGGTTAACTAATGCCGAACTCTTAGCCTTAGATGTAGACATTCTGATTCCGGCGGCGTTGGAGAATCAAATTACCCAGGATAATGTTAACGATGTCCGCGCCCGCTATATCTTTGAAGTTGCCAATGGTCCGATTACTTCAGAGGCGGATAAAGTTTTAGACAGCAAAGGAATTCTCGTATTTCCCGATATTCTAGTCAATGCGGGAGGGGTGACAGTCAGCTATTTTGAATGGGTACAAAACCGCAGTGGACTCTATTGGAAAGTGGCAAAAGTGAATGAAAATTTGAAACAGAAAATGGTAGAAGAAAGCCAACATATCTGGTTAATTGCCAAAGAGTTAGCGGTTTCCCTGCGAACCGCCGCTTATGTTCATGCGTTGAATCGTTTAGGGGAAGCCCTTAATGCTAAAGGAACCCGAGACTACTATGTCAATGGTCGCATTCCTGGCATGAATTCCCGGTAATTCATTCACGCGATCGCGAAGGCAGTAGTAGGGGAGGGTTTTATAGCACTACGCACTAAGGTTAGGACATATCAAGAAAAATTCAAGTTGCTCAATCCCTTGTCAGGTAAGCTTTTTTCTTCACTATTGTCTATTGCCTATTGCCTATTGCAAGAAAGCCTAGCGCGTAGCGCTATACAAATAACGCTGTTAAACCTGAGGTACACAGACAGATACCCGACTTCTTGAAGAAATCGGGTATCTTGCTTAGGAAAATAGGCTTTCTTGCAACAGTTTTAACCCTCTGTTTATCATACTCCAGAGGCTGAATCCCCGTTAAAATTAAACGGTTAATTTTACATCAAGTTGTGATTCACATTCTTTAAAAACATAGTTGACCGCCGCAAATAGTTGATCCAAATCCTGAAGTAAGTAGCGATTATTATTTTGTGTAAATGATGTTTTTTCTAACTGACCAAATTCCCAATACTTACCATTAGAGACAATGCCAAAAACCGTAAATCCTAATTCATCGTTAAGTTTTTGCGCCGCCACCATCTCCGCAAGACACTGACCCCACCCCTCAGTAAACTTATCTTGTTTGGCTTCAACCAATAAAAAGTAAGGCTTGTCAAACACAATTTTTCCTAAAGGAGAACGTTTCGCCAAAATATACTCAGGAAATCCCGATAGGTTTTCATCGTAGATCAGTGAATGATGACCCCATAGAACAAACTTACTTCGATAGCATTTCCACACCTCTTTCAGAACCGGATAAATTAGATTCTCGCAAATTGAGAATTCTGAAGCATTAGGAACGCCATCTTGGAGTACAGTTTCTAAATCGTCTCGGAAATAGTCAGATATCCTAAACTCAACTTCACCCATGAAATTGGCTTCTGTGTAAGTAATTTGAAATTCTTGGAGAACTGAACTGATATCTTTATAACGACTGAAAGCCATCTTAACCTCCTGAAAAGAGATTCTCCTGTATTTATGGTAATCAGGAAAAGGTATTGAATAGGAACAAAAGCTTGCTGGATAAGGCATTTCCTCTACCGCTTCTAAAAACCTAGACAAACCTACCTATAAGTAATTCTGTCTTAGTATAAGTCCACGGTGTAACTTTTGGTCGATAACCGTTAACGCTTGCGCTTGGCTGATACCCGGCATTGTTGCTCGATATCAACCTTAACCAACGGCTCCCAGTTAGAGACACTATAGTTTGGAGAGAGGTTTTCCAGATCCCGACCAAAAGTAAGAAACCCGACACCCAGTAAGCTGTTCGGCATTTAAACCTTAATATCAATAATCATGAAATCCTTGTAGTGCGTTTAGCGAAGCCATGCCGCAGGCTTTGCATCTTGCTCGCTACTAATACCCAATTTAAATGCATGACAGCTTAGTACCCTCAAGTCTCTTGTCACCCCATCAAGTTTTCACCACCAGTACCGAAGAGCCAAGCTTAGAACCACTATAACCACCAAGCGACGAGCTTGTAACACCATTCGTTGTTAACTACCCCGTAAAATTACTGCTGGTTTTGGTAAAATCGGACGCTGGATGTTTCACTTCGTAAGCATTCAACTTATTATTCAGTTCTCGAATGCGGCGCGAGAGTAAGCGGATAATATTAATCGCAATTCCTGGCGTCTCATCAATGGCGTCATACAATTGCAATTGAGTCAGCATCAGACATTCGCAGGTTTCCAATGTCGTCACCGAAGCCGATCGCGGTTCAGCATCAAACAGTGACATCTCGCCAAAACAAGCACCTTGCCTCAGATATGCCAAGTCGCGATCGCCAATGTGAACCCGCACGGAACCGGACACCACAATATAAAGCGATCGCCCTTCTTCCCCTTGGGTAACAATCGTATGATCACTCGGAAATGATAGCTCATCCATAACTGAAGCAACGCGCACCAGAAAATCGTCCCGCAATTCCTGAAAAATGGGGACGCCCCTGACAAAAAGTAAACGCTCAACGCTGGTTAACATGGAGTTAGCGGGTAGCTGCTAGGGATTGGTGCTAAGTGTAGCTAAAGAAAGCTCTAGTTTACTCTATCCCACTTTGACTGATAATAGAGGAATTGAGAGACCATAAACACACCAATTCGCTTGATATCCCTGAAAATTCAGCCAATAACCCCTTGATAAACCTTTCCTAACGACTGCTCCATCAACTCACCAGACCAAATTCGTTACTCATCTGTTGAGCTACCGCCGCCACCAACCGATCGGAATCATGTTTAAGCATCGGTAGTAACTCAATACAAGAACGCGGCGATGCGGCTTTCAAATAGGTTAAAACCGCTTCTCGGACAAAACCCGTGGGATGACGCAGACAGACTAACGTTGCTGCTGGTGTCAAACTGATATGAGCCGCCCGTGCTAAATGGAAACAACAAGCCAGCGTCCAATCCGAGAGAAAATGACGAAACTCAATCAATCGTCGCACGCGATCGCTGGGATTCATCGGTTGATAAGACACCAGTTCTTGCAAACATTCCAGCTTTTCGCCAAAGGAACGGCGATCAAACAAGGCTAAAAAGGCTTGCTTTTGGGGGATATCTATGGTATTGTCCAGTATTTCCAATCCCATCGCAATATTGGAGCGAGACTCAGATTCCAGATTAAAGGATGCCGCTTGAATTGCACCAACGGGATAAAGAAACTTCATCAGTAAAAAACAATTCTCCAGCAAATCCTTTTGCTGATCATTTAACGCCCGTCGCAGCAAATCTGCCTCCTGTCCACTGATCAGTTCTGGCTTCAAATCCACCAGAGCGGCATAAATCTGACCCAAAAACAGCAGTTCCTGCTCAATTAACGTCTCAATCCCACTCCGTCCCAACTGATCTAGCACCACATCGATTCCTTGCTCATTGGGAATTTTCAATAAGCTGCGGAGAATATTACGACGGCTGATCCCCCAACTCGTCATTAGCTGTTGCACCAGATAGTTCAGGGTTTCGGGTGTGCCAATCTCCGCCAACGCCGTCCAAGCTTGTACCCGAACTAAATCCGGTTTATGGATATCTTCTGCCAACTCCAGCAGCAACGGAATCGCTTCATTCCCCAGACGCACCAACGCCATGCGAGCCGCTTCACGAGTCGATTTATAATAAAGTCCTCGTACTAGCGACGGGTAAGACTCTTCCAAATGAGTTGCCGCAATCACCTCTAATAAAGCGCAACGGACACGCAACGATTCATCTTTTAACAGATGAGGAATATGAACTCTCAAGGCTTGCAAATACTCTGCCTCTCCTAAAGCTCGCGTCCCCATAACTCGTTCTCGTTCTCGTTTTGAGATCACCATTCGCCGCAGGATCTCTGTCGCTTCCGCCTTCTCTTGCGAGGTTCCCCGACGTAAGATAATCGCGGCGGCTGTGGCTCGCACCATCGGATCAACGGTTCCGTGTAGATAAGGTTTAATCGTGTAAATATCCAATTCCGGTTGAGTCAGCCAAACATAGCGCAGCGCCAACGCCAACACTTCTGGGGGCGGTTTCTGCTCAATCAAGACTTGCACGTCCCGACAATAGGCGGGGTTGGGATACTCCAACATCGCCTCTAGACTCTGACACTGAAGCGCAATAGAAAGGCGAGGCAAAAGGGGAGCCAGTACCTCACCCACATTCGTGGGGTCAATCTGGGATAACAGTTGAATACAAGAGCGTTTATCCGCTTCCGTACCTGGTTGTTCCAAGGTTTCAATTACCGTTCGCTTGAACGCCTTTAAGTCAACATCAGAAAATCCCAAACGTCCTTGTTCAGCGCTATCAACCAGCAAGGTAACGTAAGTCGAGCGCATCGACCAAGCACTCAGCAACCAGATGAGGGAGAAAAACACAATGGCAAGAATAAACATACCACTCTGCCATTGTTGAATTTGGGTTTCTGGCTGTCCCGGAAATACGTGATGCAACAGCCAGATCCCAGCGAGCATACTAATGCCCGTAACACCCGTGGTTATGGGTTCTGCAATTCCCTGTACTCGGGTTTGCAGGCTACTGCGAATTCCTTCGGGTATCGGTTGAAACAAGAACGGTTCAATTCCGGCAATTAAGGTATAGCGCAGGAGTTCGTCAATAAACCGCAGGAAAATTAGACCGACGAATAATCCGGTCACGAATCCGGGAATGGTAATGACTGCACCGAATAGCTTAATCACCACATCCAGTAAACCACTCAATGTGATTAAGCCCATAATCGCTAAGGACGCAGGTAGCATCATCGCAGCGACAAAGACGCCCAGACGTTCCACGGCGCGACTGGATAGAAACCACTGAGAGGTGAGTTCAAATATGCCGACAATCCCACTGAATAACCCCAAAAACCCAGCAATATCTGAGGCTTCTAAATTTGCCTCTAATTGACCCAGATACTGGAACTCTACCAGCAGATACAGGGCTTCACCGAGAATAAAGAAGGCAAATAACGGAACAATATAGCGTTGTAGATGTCCGGTAGTGCGGCGAACCACAAATTCCTGGTCATCGTCTTCCCAGTCCCTTGTGGGTAAGTTAGGAAAGGCTTGCTGGTAGCGTTGGGTTAAATAAAACAAAGTGCCAGCGCCAACCATCATCATCAACGCCGCCACCACGAGAACGTTTTGAATTGTGCCGACAACCAACAGCAGCAGGGGTAAAGAAAAACCGGAGATAACATCAGCCACTAAGAGTCCTGATGACACAATCGGATAGGTGCGCTTAATTTCCCGAATATTGAATAATTGATTCGCGGCAACTTGAGAGTTGAGATCATTGAGAACTTCTACCGCATCCATCCACAATCGCAACAGAAAAACGGTTCCCAAGGCGATTAAACCATTTAAATAGCTAAAGCCTAAGGTCAACCGTAAGATCAACAAGGGTACGCCCGTTAAGAAAGCGACTGTGACCAAGACACCCCTCATCGGTACCCGTTCTTGTAGCCAAGAGTATAAAACCCCTAGTCCAGAAACCATCAGGGAACTGGCGATATAAATGACGGGTAACCACTTTGCACCATACTCGTCCAAGAACAGTGCTGTCGCACTATACTCAAACCAAAGCAGCCCAACTGAGGTAGCGGTGTAGAAGGCGAACATCAAAAAGGTGCGCTCGCCTTCTTCTGGACGAAGATTGACCAATTCTAGGATTCGCCGTACCCATTCATTTTGAATGCGAGTACGAGTTTGTAGTTTCATTTAGCAGTTTGTCCTTAGTCGTTAGTCCTAAGTCATTAGCTATAGTCCATAGCGGCTAACCCATGACTAATAACTAATGACCAATGAACCCAAGTCTTATTTTTTGGAAGAGAGTAGCATCATCATATTACGACCTTCCCGTTTGGGGGCTTGCTGCACTTCAGCAACGTCCTGTAAATCCGTTGCCATGCGCTTGAGCAAGTCTTCGGCTAAGTTAGCGTGCTGAATTTCTCGCCCCCGAAAGGTAATCGTGGCTTTAACTTTATCTCCTGATTTCAGAAAGCGCCTAGCTGCGTTGACACGCACCTGGTAGTCATGATCATCAATCTTATAGCGCATCTTGACTTCTTTGACGTCCGCCGTGTGTTGCTTCTTCCGGGCTTCGCGGGCTTTCTTCTCCTGTTCAAATTTGTATTTGCCGTAGTCCATGATGCGGCACACGGGCGGATCTGCCTTATCGCTAACCAAGACAAGATCCAATTCTTTTTCCTCAGCGATGCGTAAAGCCTCTTGAGGAGCAATGATTCCTAGCTGTGTGCCATCGGTATCAATCGCACGAATCTTAGGATAGCGGATTCTTTCGTTGATTTGGGGTAGATCGCGTTGGCGTCTTCTATCACTCACGGGTGTCTGCTTGAATTTCTAGTTGTTAAGGGTTGGATAAAAGTAAGCGGATTTTACTTGCCATTCTACTGACTCTGATCCAGTTTCTGTCCATCTTTTTAACGTAACTTCCAAATTGCCGGGGGATGGCAGAGAAACCCTCACCAGAGAGGGAATATTTGAGGCGTTTGTTAGTCCTGATTTTTCCTGGGTTATGGGGCATCTGCTGTAGAGAGTAACCTGAAGAAACCACTACAATAATAGGTAAGGAGTTGTAAACGTTTTTGAAGTTGAGGCATGGTGTGAATCCATCGGTATCGTGGCAGCAACGAGTCGGCAATCAACGAGACTGGGTTTGGCAAGGTTGGCAGACTCGTTACACCTATATTCGTCCACCGCAGTCTCACTCAACATTGACTCCTCCCGTTCTGCTGCTGCATGGATTTGGGACTTCCATCGGACATTGGCGTCATAACCTACCTGTACTGGGTCAGAACTACCCGGTTTATGCGCTAGATCTGTTGGGGTTTGGCAGTTCGCGCAAAGCTGGGACAACCTATACGATTGAGTTGTGGGTCAATCAAGTTTATGAATTCTGGCGAACCTTGATCCAACACCCCGTAGTCTTAGTAGGTAACTCCATCGGTTCACTGGTAGCTCTGAGCGCAGCCGCCACTCACCCGGAGATGGTTAAGGGACTCGCCTTGATTAATTTGCCAGATTTTTCCCTGCGAGAAGAGGCACTTCCGGGTTGGCTGAGACCTGTGGTATCAACAGTTGAGGGTCTAGTCGCGTCTCCTGTGGTTCTCCAAAGTCTTTTTTATCTGCTGCGACGCCCATCCATTGTCCAGAAATGGGCAGGACTTGCTTATGCAAACCCTAGGGCTATTGATGCAGAATTAGTGGACATTCTCACCCAGCCTGCTCGCGATCGCGGGGCGGCGGCTACATTTAGTGCGCTGTTTAAAGGGATGACCTCATCTAAATTTGGTCTTCCGGTCAAATCGGTTTTGCCGACTTTGGATAGTCCTATACTGTTAATTTGGGGGCGTCAAGACCGGATGATTCCTTCCCAGTTAGCCCAACAGTTTGCCGCTCTCAACCCGAGTATCAAGTTGATCGAGTTGGATAATGCGGGTCATTGTCCTCATGATGAATGTCCAGAACAGTTTAATCAGATGTTACTCGATTGGTTAGCTGGGATGGAGGACGTTTTGAGTATTCACGTTAAGTAGATATACAAAATCAAAGTTAACGGCTCTGATCGTCATTTGTCATTCGTCATTCGTCATTCGTCATTGGTTTGCTTCCCCAGCTCCCCCAGCTTCCCCAGCTCCCCCAGCTCCCCCAGCTTCCCCCGCTCCCCCAGCTTCCCCAGCTTCCCCCGCTTCCCCCCTTGCCCCTCTGGGTTAAGATCAAAACGGAATGAGAAAAGTCTCCCGCTTGCATTGAACTATGAACAGCGCTAATTATACAGATACCTTAGACTGGACACCCGAAGCTAAGGCGAAACTCAAAAAAATACCGTATTTTGTGCGTACTCAAGCTCGACAACGGATTGAGCATTTAGCTCGTGAGGCTGATTTGGATGTCGTTACCGTAGATATTGTTGAGCAAGCTAGGATTGAGTTTGGTCAATAGGAACTAACGTTTACAAGTGGACGCAAGGAGAACCGGTCATTCCCACAAGTTCATGACTTGTTGACAGAAGCGACACGTTAGAGTTGTCACCGTAAAGGTTAGGACAGACTTATTACAGATAAGCGATGGTGAAATCCCTCACTTGTTAGAGTCCGCTAACTGTGGGTATTGCATCGATGCTCTAGAAAGTTCCTAGATGTCTCAACTATTATATAGGCTTGTATTGCAGTTATTCTCATGCCATTGATAATCCTGGTTGTAGATGACAACCTAGGTACTCGTCTTTCTGTGAGCGATTACCTGGAAATGTCAGGCTATTCAGTTGTAACGGCAGAAGATGGTCAAGAGGCTCTGTCTCTGATTGACAAGTATCATCCTCACCTAATCGTCACCGATATCAATATGCCGAAATTGAATGGCTATGAACTTGTGCAACAAGTTCGGAAACGACCAGCTTTCCGCTTGTTACCTGTGGTTTTTTTAACGGAGCGCAGTAGTACTGAGGAGCGGATTAAGGGCTATCAGTTAGGATGTGACTTGTATTTGCCCAAACCCTTTGAAATGAAGGAATTGAGTGCTGTAATTCGGAATCTGCTGGAACGGTCTCAGATGATGCAAGCCGAATTACGATTTTCTTCCACTGATACAGGACCATCAACCCCATCGCCGGAGACGACGGAGGCGACGCCCAAATCCGAATCAACTCCTCGTGCGATCGCCTCCCCCACCTCCCCATCCAATGAACTCTATCTAACTCAGCGGGAACAACAGGTTTTAGAGTTACTGACCACAGGGTTATCCAATAGCGAAATTGGGAACAAGCTACACCTGAGTCCTCGGACAATTGAAAAATACGTCAGCAGTCTCCTGAGAAAAACAGAAACCAGCAACCGTGCCGAAATTGTGCGTTTTGCCCTAGAAAATCATTTAGTGGATTGACTAAATCGCTTGGTTGTGATAGAAAATTTCGTTGGCTGATTTATGATGGAAATCATCACGCAGTATGGGCGGAGTTGTTCATTTCTGTCAATCAGGTGACCACATTGCCAACTGATCTAAGGCACAATAGTAGTAAGGGCTAGCTGGAGTTGCTAGGGATCAATTTGAAAGAATTGACAATGAGTAACTCTAACGCTAAAATACCGAATTCACACTGCTTTAGACCATGCTTCAAGACACTCGAACCATACGCTACTATCAGCAACTTACAGATGCTCTAGTTTTTATGTGGAACCGGGGATATCGCTTTGACGAACTGCGGTTATACATTGATGGCTATCTTGATGCTCTTCGACATAGTAATGCTATAGAAGTTTATTTGATTCATCGCTTGGAGGAAGATGCTGTTCGTTATCTACGCGATCCCTCCAACTTTGAAGCTGTACCCTTACCAGAACCCGAAACCGATTACTATTAAAACTGGATGAGGTAATTAGGGCTTGCTGCACACCCCCCAAACCCTTAGCTGTCAAGGCTTTGAGTGGCATTGACATTTGCTCCTGTTCAAGGAAAAAGGGTTAAACCCTTTTATATCCTTGCACCGCTACCAGGGAAAATGTACCATGGCTCCCCCTGCTCCCCCTGCTTCCCCTGTTCCCTATCCCCACCACCAAACTTATTCAGCAGACCCTACTCCTACATTTGGATGTACGCTCAACCCTGAAAAACTACATAGATCGAAAAAGCCTGCTTAAGCAGGCTTTTTGGTTAATTTTGCGCTTTTTAGCTTAGAACAGGGAAGATGTCAAGATGCCAATGCCACTTCGACCATCTGCTGTAATTCGCCGTTCTGATAAAGCTCGATCATCACATCTGAACCACCAATGAATTCGCCGTTGACGTAAACTTGGGGAATTGTGGGCCAATTGGAATATTCCTTAATACCTTGACGCAGTTCCGGATCATCAAGAATATTCACGGTTGCGTAGGAAACACCCAAGGTATTCAGGATTTGGACGACATTGTTGGAAAAACCACATTGGGGCATCAGTTTGGTGCCTTTCATAAACACCACAATTTTGTCCTGGTTGATGAGCTGGTCAATCCGTTCTTTAACTGCTGGCGTCATAGCTTTGCTGAAATGTCTTTTGTAGTTTTGTATGGGTCTAGTGTAGCGAGAGTTTATACAGCCTGACGGGTAGCTTGCCACGATTCAGGGGTATAGGTTTTCAGCGCTAGGGCGTGAATGGCTTCGCTTGCCATTGCTTGCTGGAGAGCGCCATAAACAAGCTGGTGCTGTTTTACCAAGCTTTTGCCTTCAAACTGGGAGGACACAACAATCGCTTGCAGATGATCTCCGCCGCCGGTTAAGTCTTGCACCTGTACCTGAGCATCAGGAAGTTCTGCTTTGATCATTGCCTCTACTTGCTCTGGACTAATCATACCCACTCCATTTTTCTTCAACGTTCTACATATTAATTTAACGTTCTGGAGTCACGGATGAAGTTGGTTCGCTATTACCAGAGGGGGGGAAGGGAGAACCGACGAATCCCAATTCAAAAAGCTGCTGGTAAGCTTTTTTGCCCAAATCACGGGTGGGATTCTGAGAACGAATGATCTGAATCAGTAAGGGAACCGCTAATTCCGGTTGATCTTGGGCGCGATGTACCAACGCCAATTGATAGGTGGCTTCATCCCGCATTTCTGCCGTTTGCAGCGCGTTTTGCCGATGTTCATTGAAAATCCGGTTATCAATTCCCGAAAAACTTTCAGCCAACTGCTGATAGAAATTAGACAATTGGTTGAAAACTTGACGCGCCTGCTGAAGTTTTTGAGAGGCTAACGTATAGTCTTGAGCTTCAATGGCTTGATTTGCCTCTACCATTAACCGCTGTCCCCCCTGTAAACTCAGCAGACTATCTTCCTGAGTTAAGGGGCGTAGCTCAGTAGAATCATCTGGTTCAAGCTGCATTTGGCTGACCTCTTCTGGAAGCGCAGCCACTTGAGTTTGAGCGTGGGCGGGGGATAAGAGCGCCACACTCGTTGTGAAGGGAAAGGCAACAAGGCAGGTAAAGCCAAGGCTATGAATCGTTCCAGAAGAGATCATGTAAAAAATAGGGATAGTATTTTAACAAACACAGAACCTGTCGGGTATCTTACCATCGACAGATGCGGCAAGGGGAGTCAGATGACGATCGCTAAACTTGAGGGCAAGGAATTTGTCGCCCATCACTAACCATCAGCGATGACCCGGTTCCAAGGCAGTTCTACTGTCTAAACCAGCTAGACTGAAACAATACCCGGAAGGTTTCTTAGAAATCCGGAGTAATAGGATAAAGAAAAATAGTCATAATTAATGATCTTGTACGATTGACGAGTAATCCATTCTAAACCATGATCCCGCATCCTGATTCTGTACCAGAAGATTCTCCTCAAACCACACCGATTCCCGAAGACAGTATCGGTCTGCTCTTGCAACGGGGCGGTGAAGAACTAGGATTACTCAAGGTGCGCGATCGCTTCACCCTTTGCTCCCCTGAAATCTCCGTCGAGCAGCTTGAACAAGCCCTGAGTATCCACCACCAGCGCCAAATTCCCCGCACTCAGCTTGTTGAATTTACGGTTGATGCCGAACACCGGGATGAGATAATGCAAGCGGCACGCGATCGCGAAGATGTTGCCTTTGCTAGTCATGTATACCAGCTTAAGGACAATCCGGCGACCTTCATTTATCTGGGCGATCAACTAACGATTCAATTTCACCCCGACACCGATGACGCCACCATCTCAGCCATTGAGACGGAATTTGGCTTAGAATCGGTGCGATCGCTTATTGGTATTCCCAACACCTTTGTCTTTCAACTCACCCCCAATTGCCCAGAGAATCCGCTGAAAATAGCCAATCGACTGATCACACGCCCCGAAGTCTTAACCGCAGAACCCCAGATCATTGTCCCCAAACTGCCAAGCTACCATCCCCAAGACCCCTTATACCCTCAACAGTGGTATCTAAATCATAGCGGCGGTACAAATTTAGCCTCCAATTCTCATATCGACATCGAAAAAGCCTGGGATATCACCCGAGGCGATCGCTCCATTGTCGTGGCAGTAGCCGATGATGCCATTGATGTCAACCACCCCGATTTTCAAGGCACCGGAAAAATTGTCGCCCCCAAAGACTTTAAAGACAAAGACTTTATTCCTCTACCCAGTGGTTCTGGTGAAAGTCATGGCACCGCTTGTGCGGGGATTGCGGTGGCTGAAGAAAATGGTCAGGGTATTGTCGGTGTCGCACCCGGATGTGCGCTGATGCCCATTCGCACCAGCGGGTTTCTGGATGACACGAGTATTGAAGAATTATTTGACTGGGCAATTGAAAATGACGCCAGTGTTGTTTCTTGTAGCTGGGGTGCGGCAACCGTTTACTTCCCCCTCTCCCTACGGCAACGGGCTGCCCTAACCCGGGCGGCGACTGAAGGACGCGGCGGGAAAGGCTGTGTGATTGTCTTTGCCGCCGGAAATGCCAATCGCCCAATCCATGGCACTATCTTTGAGCGCGGTTGGACGAATGAGTTACTGCGTGGACCAACCAATTGGCTCAGTGGTTTCGCCGTACATCCCGATGTGATTGCGGTTTCGGCTTGCACCAGCCTAAGCAAAAAAGCGGCATACAGTAACTGGGGTACGAATATCTCCGTTTGCGCTCCCAGCAACAATGCTCCGCCAGGAATGTGGTTTGAAAAAACAGGTTTTATTAGCACGGCTCCCCAAGTGAATGCCCCCACGCCGGGTAATGGTGTCTTTACCACTGACTTACTCGGCGTGGCTGGGTATGAAGTCGGTGACTTTGTCGGGAGTTTTGGTGGCACATCGAGCGCCTGTCCCGTTGTCGCAGGTGTTGCGGCGCTGGTTCTCTCAGCGAATCCTGATCTCACCGCTGCACAAGTCAAACGCATCCTACAAGATACAGCCGACAAAATTGTAGACCGTGATGCGGATTCCCAGCTCGGTATGCGATTGGGAACTTATGATACGAATGGGTATTCCCAGTGGTTTGGTTATGGTAAGGTCAGTGCTTTTAAAGCGGTACAAGCTGCCCAAAAGCAACGAGTTCAAACCGCTCAGGTTGCCCAAGTCTTAAAACGACGCAATGATAACAATCTAGCTATTCCTGATAATAATTCCCGTGGTGTGACTAGCACGCTTCAAATTACTGAATCTGGCTTAGTGCAAGATATTCAGGTGACGGTGGACATTGAACATGACTTTTTGGGAGATTTAGAAGTGGAGTTGACGTCACCCAAGGATCAGACTGTACTGTTACAAAGTCGTACATTGGGTGTCAATACTCAACTTCAATACACCTATTCGATAGACAATACCCCTGCGCTCAAGTCGTTGCTGAATCAGGATAGTTTTGGTCATTGGCAGTTGAGGGTCATCGATTATGTGCCGACGGATACAGGGAGACTTAAAAGTTGGAAGTTAGTTATCGGAATTTGAATTTGTCATTTGTCATTCGTCCTTTGTCCTTTGTGATTTATTAATCAGTAATCAGTTATCCAAGGAAAGATGGTGTAGTTTGCGCTACCGCTTTTTAAGCAGTTTATGGCGTAAGATTCAATAACTGAATTGGTATTTTTGGCATCAGGGAATAGAAAGGTATCTACGTGAATAGCGTTATTTTTGCTACGGTGATGTGGCTACTCAGCCGAATGGTTATCGCGATCGCCATGTTGGTGATTGCGCCCTTATTACCTGCCCCACCTGGAGGCATTCAAGCTACAGTCAGTTGGGATGTCTTTTTGGCGTGGGATAGTTATTTCTACGAGACAATTGCTATCTCAGGTTACGAGTATGCTAATGATGGTCAGGGACATAATGTGGCATTCTTTCCCTTGTTTCCCTTACTTGTTCGGGCGCTAATGAGTGGGGGATTACCCTTTAACGTAGCGGGGACTGTTGTCAATAATCTGGCATTTTTGGGGGCGCTCATTGTTCTCTATGCTTGGGTGCAAGAGAGTCATGGACAGAAGGTTGCTCGCTGGACAACAGCGGTTTTAGCCTGGTGTCCTTTTTCTCTATTTGGCACGGTAATTTATACGGAGGGGTTATTTCTGTTGTTGAGTACAGCCGCTTTGCGAGCTTATGATCGGCAACATTATGGTTGGTCAGGGTTATGGGGAGGATTAGCCAGTGCAACACGATTACCTGGAATTGCCCTATCTGGAGCATTTTGGCTGGTGGCTTGGCGAGAGAAAAGATCTGCGATCGCCTATTTTCCTAGTTTAGCCACTGCCGGGGGATTGGGACTCTATAGCCTCTACTGCGGGATTCGTTTTGGGGACATGCTTGCCTTTTTAAGAGTGCAACAAGCATGGCAACCTGAACAAGCGTTTTACGGACAGGGCTGGTTGAAGATGCTGGTGCAAATTTCCGCCGGAACCGCCAACTGGAATCAGGGTTGGCTTCATGATCCGTGGCATCCCTTGAGTTTTGTCACAATTTGTGCATTAGGTTATTTATTATGGCGATCGCGTAGTCCTGGGGAGAACTCACAGAGTCATGCCGAAGACTGTATTCCGCACTACACCCGACACCCGACACCCCACATCCGACACTCCGCCTTACACTCTCTTCAACCCTCCTGGCGATTGCACCTAAAACGGCTGTGTGTGGATAAAGGGTATGGCTTTTACCTTCTGGGAATTCTCCTGTGGCTTTTAGCTGGAGATCCGCTAATTAATATGATTATGGTTTGGGGCGGTGGCTATTTACTCGTGCGACAGCGAAAACCACTCAGACCTGTTGCCGTCACCTATGGCTTTTGCAGTTTAGCCGTGATTTTAAGCCCAGGTCGCACCATTTCGGCTGAACGCCATGCTTATGGTATTGTATCGCTTGCGATCGCCCTAGGTCTGCTGCTGGCGCGTTATCCGCGATGGGGATGGGCAACTCTCGTTTTTTTCACTCTCGTGTTGGTCAGTTTCGCCATTCGATTTTCCCAGCATCTCTGGGTGGCTTAGATTTTAGATTAAGTAAAATCTCAGCAGAGTAGCGGATAAATGGTGTTATTATAATCAGCGAGGTTTATGTTCGGCTGTATCGTTTGTTTTGATTGACGGACAGGCATGTCTCCGAATCATAAGTCTCTACATCCCTTGATTTTGGAGATACTCTATGTCCATTTACATTGGCAACCTGTCCTACGATGCTACAGAAGAAGATGTTAGCAGCATTTTTGCTGAATACGGGACGGTGAAGCGGGTTCAGTTACCCACGGATCGGGAAACAGGTCGGATGCGGGGCTTTGGTTTTGTGGAAATGGAATCAGAAGCTGAAGAATCTGCCGCGATTGATGCTCTAGACGGCGCTGAATGGATGGGTCGGGATTTGAAAGTGAATAAAGCTAAACCTCGTGAACCTCGGGGTCAAGGCGGGGGACGTCGCGGCGGCGGCAACCGGGATGGATTCTCTCGACGGTACTAAACCAGAATAATGCAGGTGCAATCAGCTAATTTATGGTGGTGTTTCTCAATGTCTCCTAGACGCTGGACTATCGAGTCAACAACCCGTCGCTCAGTTTAAGGGTTGTAGCGAGGGCTTAAAAAAGTCTGTGTTGACCGGGCTAGGTTTTGCTAGCAGCCTTTATCGAGAAGTAGAGACGCGCCACGGCGCGTCTGTATGTATCTGGGAATGCGCTGGAATTGACCAGTTGAGAGGTATAGCAACCGCCACAACGGTTAGGACGCTAAACATGCATCGACACAATAAGCGGCATTCATCTGATGTCCTAATGACTCTGGCGACTGCTATAGTTCCAATCGGCGGAATGCGTTCCTCTTCTACTGTTCATATTAAATTCTACGTTCATATTGAAGATTGGAGTAGGAGTTTAGTGAAATCAGTTGTTTGTGCTAGTTTCACTTGATTAGACATTTCTGCTAGATATTGTCAGGCGTTGAGCAATTCACTCAAGCTAAGGAGAAAATAAAATGGCACAGGTGACTGTCGGTGAACATGAAGGGATCGAGTCAGCCCTCCGCCGATTTAAACAAGCTGTCTCCAAGGCGGGAATTTTTCCCGATATGAAGAAACATCGCCACTTTGAAACGCCGATTCAAAAACGTAAACGTAAAGCCATTGCTCGGCATAAGCAACTGCGGCGGCTTTCTCGCTATCGCAAAAAACGGTTTTAATCTTGTGCAGGAATTATGACTCCTGAAGCTATACGCACGGTTTCTCAGCTAAGGCAAGAGTTTTATGATCAATTTGCCGCAAAAATGAACGTACCAGTGAAGATTACAACCCGCAATCCATCAACGGGTAATCTGCCAATGGCATCTTGGATTGATGAGCGGCAACGTATGAATTATCTGTGTGTTTATGTTCACACAGCCCCTGATAAATTACTCCCGGAACGACCCTTTATTTTGCGCGTGTCTGTTAATAAAGGGGCGGGTATCGTTAAATCGAGGCTGTGGGGACGAGATTGTCAGGGAATTAATCAAAGCTGGCACTTTGACCTAACCTTAGTACCTGAGGAAATTTTGGACTTTTGTAATTGGATCATTAGCTTAATTAAATCTCATCGGCAAGATTGTGTTATGCTTGTCCCTGAACCTCCTCATCCATTTGATTTAAAACTATCTAATAGTCAAATCCTCGTTAATGAGGCTTGGACTCAGAAAGCTCGGCAGGAAATTAGAGTAGGTCATTAAAGGGAACGGGAAAAGGGCACCAGGGAACAGTGCAAGTAGGGCTTTGGGTTTTAATTTGTGGATAAAAATAAGCTAAAAATAAAGTGATGCAGGAGAGGATCAGTTGGACAAGGAGCATCTATCCGCTGAAGCAAAGGCAATACGCGATCGCTTGTTTGGATGGGATAGTCCCACTCAAGCGCAACTCGAAGAAATTGCCACCGTTGAATACCTGTGGGGACGGCTGCTAGATACTATATTGGAAAGTTGTCCAGATAACCGAGAACGTGATCAGGCAATTGTCCACCTAGAGAGTGTGCGGGAATGGATGCGAAAGTCAATTATTCGGGGAGAGGACAGGAAGTAGGTGGAGAAATTCAAGTTAATGGCGAGGAGCGTCATACTTAAGGGAGCTTGATCTGAGGGTATTCATGGATGAAGCAACGCTGATAGGATAAAAAAGTTACCAAACTGCAACGATGTAGCCATTGGCGTTTATCGAGTCAACACAGGTTATCTTCTATGCCAACAACGACTGACTTTCTCACCTATACCCAATGGATAGGCATTCTCACCCTAGTTTGCGGAGTTTTTAGCCTCTTAGGTTTTATCTTTAAATGGGGCATCCGATTTCGGCTGGTGGGAATTACGGGCTTTATGGGGGTGCTGACAGGCGGCTTATTTGCGCTAAGTATAGTCCCGTTTAGCCGTACAGTGATTCCTGGTGCAGCCCGCTTTACCTTAGTCTACGACAACGGAGGCAACCAAGCCGTTATCGCTTTGCCCACAACAATCAACGAATCTCAACTGGAAGCCAGTTTGCGCCAAGCCGCCAGCGACTTGTATTCTTATGGGCGTTTGGGTGGAGAAAATAACCAACTGACAATTCGCGCCCGTACCGTTATCCACCCCGAACCCGGTGTATCTAAACCCCTAGTTTTAGGCAAAATCAGCCGATCGCTGGCTAAGCGCGATGATGAACAGATGACGATCGATATCTATACAGAACGCTTGGCTCAATTACCAGACACCTCCACCTGACGTTTCAGGGGAAGTCGTGAAACCAAGTGCGTAGGGGAGATAGGGGAGATGAGGTAAGATGAAAATTCAATTGGCTGAAACCTCTGCTAAAAACTGATGACTAACCTTGCTCCTCCCTCATTGCTGTCGCTCACAGTTGCCCCAGCGCGGGTGTTGCGCGGTGTCCAAGCATTAGCGCAATCTGGAGAGGCGATCGCGTCTTTGGGTCATCGTCCGTTAATTGTTGGCGGGAATCATACCTTGGCGACGTTATCACCGCAGCTAGAACCGATCTTGAAACAGTCGGTGTTAACTTGTGCTAAGGCATCTTATCGTCCGGATTGTAGTGAAGTCTCCCTCGCATCCCTCAAAGAAGCAGCAACCTGCCATCAAGCCGACTTAATTATTGGTGTGGGAGGTGGCAAAGCCTTAGACACCGCTAAACTCCTAGCTCATCAATGTCACCTTCCGGTTGTGACAATTCCCACCTCTGCCGCTACCTGTGCTGCTTGGACAGCATTGTCCAATATTTACTCAAATGAAGGGGCTTTCCTGTATGATGTGAGTCTGAATCGCTGCCCAGATTTACTAATCCTGGATTACAGCTTAATTGAAACTGCCCCCCAACGTACCTTAGTCGCCGGAATTGGAGACGCCTTAGCGAAATGGTATGAGGCATCCGTGAGTAGTGGGGATTCTGCTCAAACCTTAATTATTGGGGCGGTGCAACAGGCGAGGGTGTTACGGGATATCCTGTTTCAAAAGTCAGCAGACGCCCTAAAAACGCCAGGGAGCGAGGTTTGGCGAGAGGTAGTTGATGCTTCAGTTTTGTTAGCGGGTGTGATTGGTGGTTTAGGTGGGGCGCAGTGTCGTACTGTGGCGGCTCATGCGGTGCATAATGGTTTAACTCATCTTCCTGGTTCTCACAGTGCTTTACATGGGGAGAAAGTCGCTTATGGGATTCTGGTGCAATTGCGCTTAGAAGAAATGGTACAGGGGAATCAACTTGCCGCATCTGCACGACAACAGTTATTGAAGTTTTATCGCGAAATCGGTTTACCCCAAACCCTTGATGATTTGGGGTTAGGAAATATCACCTTGGCACAGTTGCGCCAGGGGGCAGATATTGCTTGTCAGCCGCAGTCGGATATCCACAGATTACCGTTTGATGTGACACCTGAACAGCTCATGGCGGCGATGGTTTCGACAACAACACCTGTAGAAAAAAATTGCAGTCCCGTTTTATCGGCGGCGATGAATGAAAAATACGAATAACTGATATCTTGTATCGTTGTCAGTAAGCCCCAACACCCGCCAAGAACTCAAGTTCTTGGCTAAAAGCTTAAGTCGTCTTTAGACGACTCCAACTCTTACCCCTTCAGGTTCTAATCACTTAAACAACACCAAAACCTGTATATTCCCGCACAAAAGCAGGTTTCAACCCTAAAACGATATCCTCCCTAGCTACACCCCGTTTCAACAACTCCTCAGCCACCGAGAAATCAGTTGTATTTTGTTGAATCCAAACCTTTCCTTCCCTCACCTCTAGATGAATAACCACAGAATAGATTCTTTGCTGACCATTCCACCCTAAATGTAATAACAAATAACGTTCCGCTTCATGGTCAAAAACTGTTTCCGTTTCAATAGTTCCATTCACCGGAACAATCTCCCCTTGTTCTTTTAATAAACTACAAATAACCTGACGATATCGTTCTAACTTATCCATTGAGTAATCACCTCCTCCTCTGGGTCATACACAATCAACTTTAGCCCATATTGACGAATAATTGCCTTGGGTAACTCTCTTTGAAAGAAAGAATCATAAGCATAAACCGGAACAGCTAGAAATAGGATGCGCTGAGGTTCATTCTTCTCTAAGACTAAACGATAATTGAGGAACTGCCCCAACGCCGTATGAAAATCAACAATAGCAGAATCATTGAGAAAACTTTTGATTTCTACTGCAATTTTCTCTCCATCCTTTTGCGCCCCCAAGACCCGTTCTGCTGCTAAATCAATCTGTACTTGGTCATACTCACCAAACTTCAGATTTAACGGGTCATGGGTAATTACCCATTGTTCTTTAATTAACCCCTGCTTGACTGCCTCATGGAATTTGTCTCTAGCTGCCATAATTCCATCAACTTGTGATTAAAATAATTATAAGCACAGATGATGAAAACATGGTCAGTCAAACCAACGAAAAAGCCCTCGAAGACCTCATCGAAAACCACCTGCTGAACCATGGCGGCTACCATTCCGGCAACTCCAAAGACTTCGACACCGAATCAAGCTAGTCAAACTCGCCCGCCATGTCGCCACCAATCCCAACTAAGCTGTTCGGCATTTAAACCTTAATGTCAATAATGGCGAAAGCCTTGTAGTGCGTTTAGCGAAGCCATGCCGCAGGCTTTGCATCTTGCTCGCTACTAATATCCAATTTAAATGCATGACAGCTTATCAAACCCAAGTTGTGAATAATCCTGATACCCAAAATAGACGTTTAGCTATCTCAAAACTGATCAAACAAGCCATCAACCAAGAACGCCGTAACGAACTAACCCTATACAGAAATTATGCCTCTGATACTGATTTCCAACGCGCTTTAGAAACCAGTATTATCCGTATCCTCGAAGCCGACAGAAACAACCCAGCTAAATAATGGTAGGAAAGGCACGGCAATGCCGTGCCCCTACGGTTTCTTTGTGCACCTTGGATTGTTGTCCAACCCTTGATTGTTAAATTGTGTATTCCCTGTTGCCTGTTACCTGTTGCCTTTGAGAAATCTAGGTATCCCCATCTGAATATAGCAACAGCTTATACAGCAAGCCCTCATAAACCCGGATTTAGCCCTTGAGGGCAAAAATTCTGGGAGCTTAAGCGATTTTCCGATAATGCCGATATAATTTTCTAGTTTAGGAACGCTGAATTTTTAAATGAACTTAAATTGGATTACCCCAGCAAAGCGCCTGAGTGCCTTGCCCCCCTATGTGTTTGCTCGTTTGGATGAACTCAAAGCCCGTGCTCGTGAGCAAGGGTTGGATTTAATTGATTTAGGGATGGGGAATCCTGACGGTTCAGCACCTGCACCGGTGATTGAAGCAGCGATCAAAGCCCTGAATCATCCGAGTAACCATGGCTATCCCCCGTTTGAAGGGACGGCAAATTTTCGCCATGGGATTACCAGTTGGTATCACCGCCGCTACAAGGTTACTCTCGATCCTGATAGCGAAGCCCTACCCCTCTTGGGTTCTAAGGAAGGATTGACTCACCTCGCCCTAGCTTATGTCAATCCTGGGGATTTGGTCTTAGTACCAAGTCCGGCGTATCCAGCCCATTTCCGAGGTCCCTTGATTGCTGGAGCCGAAATTCACAGCATGATCCTTAAGCCGGAAAATGATTGGCTGATTGATTTAGCCGCTATTCCTGAGGAGGTGGCGCAACGGGCAAAGATTCTATATTTTAACTATCCGAATAATCCAACAACAGCGACGGCTCCCCGTGAGTTTTTTGAGGAAATTGTGGCTTTTGCCCGTCGTTACTCAATTCTGTTGGTGCATGATTTATGTTACGCCGAACTCGCATTTGATGGTTATCAACCGACGAGTTTACTAGAAATTCCGGGTGCGAAGGAGATTGGCGTAGAATTTCATACCTTATCAAAAACCTATAATATGGCAGGTTGGCGGGTTGGATTTGTTGTCGGAAATCGCCATATTATTCAAGGATTGCGGACGTTAAAAACGAATTTAGATTACGGGATTTTTGCCGTCTTACAAACCGCCGCAGAAACGGCATTGGATTTACCGGATAGTTATGTGCATCAGGTGCAAGAACGGTACTGTCGCCGCCGAGATTTTTTGATTCAAGGGTTAGCTGAATTGGGGTGGCAGATTCCTAAGTCAAAGGCGACGATGTATTTATGGGTTCCTTGTCCACCCGGTCAAAATTCAACGGATTTCGCTCTGGATGTCTTGCAGCAAACCGGTGTGGTGGTGACGCCGGGAAACGCCTTTGGTGTCGGCGGTGAAGGCTATGTACGGGTAAGCTTGATTGCGGAGTGCGATCGCTTGGCTGAGGTGTTGCGGCGTCTAAAGCAAGCGGGGATTCGCTATCAACCTGAACCTGTAGCCTCTGGAGGGGGGTAGGGAAGATGGGGGTGATGGGGGTGATGCTGGCGATCGCACAACGGTGAACAAATCCTACCATCGTGATCACAGTGCTGATCAAAGTGCGATCGCGCCTTTATGTTCGTAGTTGCTGCTGTCCATAGGTCAGGGCGAGAATGGACAGCCTCTGATAAGTGTCAATTTTTGTTACAAAATTGGTCTGTTGTATTTGTCAAATCAACCGATTTGTGAAACTATGTCGTTACATCAACAACTGAAATTAACAACATCCTCCTTAGGCATGATGTGTGTGACTCGGCTTAGTAGCACAAAATCTAATTTTGTGCAAGAGACAAAAAATTTATGGCTCAGTTGGTCGTAGAGTGTTCCCCAGAGGTTATGTTCCCTTATGTCTAGAGGTGAACCTTTGGGGTGGACAGATCAGGGTAATGCACTGGCATTCGGTAAGCTTTCATGCATTTAACTAACAAGTTGATGTTTTGCTTGTTTTTGGTTGGATGTACGTTCTTCCTATTAGTGATGCCGGTAAATTTAGAGCATCAGCTTATATTGATTGGGAAATCCAGTTGTACTAAAACCCCTGTATTAAACAGTGTTTCCGGAGAGGTTGAACCCTCTTGTAACCGAGAAAATTGAGTTTCTAAAACTAGACAAACATGCCACAACATCACGGGATGAGCCCGTTTCAACAACTCCTGGAAGCCTCAGCCCAAAAAGGTACACATCAAGGATTCTTTGGCAGACTATTACCGAAAGGCAAAGTTGTCGAACGTAAAGATATCGAAGACGCCTTACTCAAACTGGCTAATAGCATGGACGAAGGAGACAATGAAGATCCATCAGGGGATAGTGATATTCCCGATGGCTACGTCTTCTTGGGTCAATTTATCGACCATGACATCACCTTTGATACTACCTCCGGTCTTAACAAAGTCTTTGGTGATGTCGAGTCAATCCCGAATATCCGTACCCCAATATTTGACTTAGATTCTGTCTATGGTGATGGACCGGAAGCCATTCCCTTTCTCTATCAACGTAAACACAAAGACTTCTTTCTGATTGGCAGTGAAAACAATCCCGATAATGATCTGCCGCGTAACCGTGAAGGACGGGCATTAATCCCTGAATCCCGCAATGATGAAAACGGCATCATCTCTCAGTTGCAGTTGCTGTTCATGAAATTCCACAACGCGGTGTTGGAAGGAATCGAAAATGAAGATATCGAAATCTTTGAACCTGTCCAACATAAAGATGTGGAATTCGAGAAAGCCAAGCGAGCAGTGCAACGGCATTATCAATGGATTGTTCGCCATGATTTCTTGCCCCGAATCATTGTCAAAGAGGTTCTCGATCAGGCTGTACAGGATGTTTTAGACAGTGACAATTACAAGTCTGATCCAATCTGGTGTGATGCACCAACCATTCCTGTCGAATTTGCTGGCGCCGCCTATCGGTTTGGTCACACGTTGACTCGTTCCCACTACCACATTAATGCCAATCGTTTAAATGTAGACCTGTTCGAGAACTTTAAAGATAAACCCGGTAATGCCTTATCGGTGTTTAATGCCGTCGCTCCCGAAAATATAGTGGATTGGCGTTTCTTCTTTGAGGTGGATAGCTCGATTGAACCCCAGAAGGCGCGGAAGATTGATACCTGGATGGCGCACGAATTCTATGATCTACCCTTTGTACCCAAAGCGGCAAAAGATCGGGGTGAGAATTCTCTGGCATTTCGGAATTTGTTACGGGGAGCCGTGTCCTATAGCCTACCCAGTGGTGAAGAAGTCGCCAAGGCATTTGGGGTGAATCCGATTCCCCTGCACCAAAAGGTAAAAGACGCAGGACTAACGGAAACGCCCTTGTGGTTTTACTGTTTAGCCGAAGCGGAAGCTCATGGCGGCAAACTTGGACCAGTAGGGGGGCGGATTGTGGCGATGACATTGCTACGGATTATTAAGGAAGATCCCGAATCTTACGTGAATGCGCCCAAACCCTGGAAGCCTTATTTAGGTGAGGGGGATAACTTCACCATGGCGGACTTGGTTAAGTTTGTGCAGAAGCATGAACCGAAGAAAGAGGCGATCAAATTTGGCGAAGAGTTCTACCTGAAAAGCCAAGATGGGCGGTATCTAATCAGCGCCGATCACTCTGGTTATTACTTCCCCCGGCTGGACGCCAGTGGTCAGGTGAAGCTGAAACTGGGAAATGGCAATGGAGAACTAACCCATAACGCGATCGTGCAAATCCTATCAACTGAAACGGGATTGGCTCAAGGTAACATCTTGGGAGCTTTTCGCGATCGGCATAATTGCTACTACTGGTCTCTCTACAATCAGCAAATGCAAGGATGGCAGATTACTAAAGTCGATGGTGGTGATGCCAAGATTCGCTATGGGGATAAAGTCTATCTGACCAACCTCTACTGGACGAATCAACGATTGACGCGGGACACCAAATACCCTGGCTATTTTACGACCGTGGAAAATGCTCAAGAGTGGTGGGTCTTGGAAAAGGCAGAAGCAGCAACAGGAAGCGGAGGTGCTTATACCTAATTGAGGCAAATGTCAACTTAAAAACTTGAAAAAAATCTCGTTTAAACCTGATGACGGCTACAAAACAATCTACTTTATCGCTGTTTAGATTAGTCGTCATCATGAGTTGACTTTTTTGCCCAAAGGTAGCCAAAACATCCTATACTAACTAAATCTGAACATAAATAAGGATGAGTTGGCTACCTCAAATTACCGACTCAACTTGGTACAGTTTTTTAGTCTAAATCATTCATGAAGAAAAAGAAAATCCTAGCCTTCCTATCGGTTTTCATGCTGGGGTTGTTGGCATTAATTGTCAATCCAACTCCAGCACGAGCGCAAGCAGCGCCCAGTGTGAAAATTGCCGATTCAATCAGTGAGTTTTCCGGAACGCAAGGAAAGGAGAATTGGTTCTACGGCTACGTTGGTGAGCAACTGTACGTCCCTTACTTTGAAGAGATGTCCGCTTATACAGGCGGCAGTTGGCAAGTTGATCCCAACACCAAGCTATCCTCCGACTTGGCTAAACCCAGTCGAGCCGGTTACAAAAAATGGCCCATCCGTCGCTGGAAAAGCGAAGTCGATGGTGACATCACGATTACCGGTCAACTGGCAAAAGCCGAACTCGGTGGTGATGGCATCAAAGGCTATATCTTCGTTGATGGTGAACGAGTTTGGTCACAAAAAATTGAAGGCAACGATAGTCAGGGCGTGACATTCAGCGTCAAGGCGACTGTCAAGAAAGGTTCTGATGTTGATTTTGTTGTTGGTCCGAGAAAAGACGCTGATCTGGATGGGACTAAATTCATTGCTACGATTTACGGTCAAGCTAATGATCCCAGAGCCGAAGTCGGTGCATGGGAAACTGTTCCCTTACCCCCTAACCAAGACGATTGGATGCAAGCTGTGCATACAGCGGTTCTTCCCAATGGGAAAGTCCTGATTGCTAACGGCAGTAGTAATCGGAATACTCTGATCAAAGACGGCGATAAAGTTGAGTTTAGTGATGGGGTAAATTCGGCGGACTATGATGTCGTCAACAATACATCTCTATTTGATCCAGAAACGGGAACCTATCAACGCATCGATTCGCCTCCCGCTGTCCAAAATGGTCAAAGTAATGATCTTTTCTGTTCTGGTCATATCCATCTATTAGATGGAAATGTCCTGTTTGTCAGTGGCACCAATCGCTACTATCCCGGCGAAAACTTTGAAGGCTCGAAACAAACCAACATCTACAACTGGAAAGAAAACAAATGGACAACTGCTGGTTTATTCAATGAAGGACGTTGGTATCCCAGTTTAGTCCCCCTAGCTGACGGCAAAATTGTCATTTTCTCTGGACTGAAATTTGGTAGACCGGGTCAGATTGCTCACACGATTGAAATCTATGACCCCAAAACCAAGAAACTGAGTTACATCGATCTCGACTACATTGAAGACAGTCCTTTTAATGTCAAAGTCGAATACGAAGACAAGTACGAGTACAACGGCAAACAAATTACCAAAACAATCGATGCTTACGATAGTATCGATGTTTATCCCCGTATCTTTCCCACTGCCGATGGTCGGTTAATGATTACGGGTGATGGTGCGGGTAAATTCCCCCTAGAAATTCACGCCAGTAACAAGAGTTACTTGATGTCCGTCATCGATAACGGTAATGGCAACTTGGATGTCAAGTTTGAAGTAGCGGCTGACCGCGAGGAACTGTCTAAGGTTTATGGAACTGGACTCCTTGACCCTTATTACCAAGGCGATGTGTTACTTGTCGGAGGTTTAGTAGACACGAATAGCCTTGCCTACGGCTGGCCCCAATTCCCCGATTTAAATGAGTCACTCAAGGCAAAAGGTGCGCGGATTTCCACCAGCTTAGAACGTTGGATTTCTCCGGAAAATTCAGGTAAAAAGTCTGGTGAATGGAAAGCCATCGACAACTTTTTGGATCAACCCCGCGCCATGAATATGGCGGTAATTTTACCCACAAAAGAAGTCTTGGTGATTAATGGGGGTGAATATGCCGAATATGATCCCATTTATGAACCGGTGCTGATGACACCCGATGAGAATGCACCAGGGGGCTATACGACGAAATCCATGAGTCCAGCTCAGTTTCCCCGGCTGTATCATAATGGGGCGCTCTTGTTACCCGATGCTCGGGTTTTAAGCATTGGTGGTAATCCCCGTCGGGCGGCACGGGCTAAAGATGGAACAGTTCGGGTTGATGATTTACCTGATCCTAGTGAGTACTACGTCTTAGCCCCACTCAGCGATAAACCCAATCAACCTAAGGGTTCCGGAAAAGTTAATTCTGATGCTGAGTATGACAGCTTCCTGAAAAACTATTACGCTGACCCCCAAAACAGTTATTTCGCAGAAGAAGACCCCTTACCCTTTATTCCAGCAGAGATTTGGCAGGCGGAAATCTTCAGCCCTCCCTATCTGTTTAAACCCGGGGCACGTCCAGAAATTACCCAGGCACCTGAAACATTAAACTATGGTGAATCTGGCACCATCACCGTCAAAGATGCGACCCAAGATGGCTCACTGGTTCTGGTGAAATTGGGAACCGTGACTCACAGTTTAGACTACGGACAACTGTTAGCACCAGCGACGATTAAAAACGTTGCTCTCGGTACACCCTCTTCAATTGATTTCACCGCACCGGAAAACGCGAATCTTTACCCTCCGGGCTATTACATGATGTTCTATGTCAATGACATCGGTAAGCCGTCTAAAGCCACGATGGTGAAGCTAGAAGCGTAAATTCATTTCATCTTGAATTCTGCACTGTTGCCGTTGCCAATAACGGCAGCAGTGTCATTCCCACCTTAAAATCAGGAGTATATCCATGGCACTAACTGACCAAGATTTAAGCACAGTTCATGAGTATGGCATTGACCCAGCAGATCCTAAGTACAAAACTTTACTCACCGATTTACAAGGCAATATTCTTAAAGGACATGGACGAGAGCATAGTGTCCATCTCTTCTTAAAATTTAAACCGGATAAAGTCGAGGACGCTAAGAAATGGATTCAAGGGTTTAGTCGCAAATATGTCACCTCGGCAAAGCAGCAGGCAGATGAAGCTGAACTTTACCGCAAGTACAAAGCCAAGGGGAGTCTATTTGCCAACTTCTTTTTATCTCGTTTTGGCTATGAATATCTAGAAGTTAAGCCCTTCCGCACGCCCAAGGATCAGCCGTTTCGCTTTGGCATGAAAAACGATGCAGTCAGGAATTTAATGGGTGATCCGGTGGTGGAAGAATGGGAACCCGGATATCAAGAGGAAATTCATGCCTTGGTCTTAATGGCAGATGATGATGTGGTGGATTTACTCCAAGAAGTCAACCGGATGTCACAAAAACTGCTTAAGGTAGCGGATATTGTCAATCGGGAAGATGGGTTTGTCCTCAGAAACGAGAAAAACCAACCCATTGAACATTTTGGCTATGTAGATGGTGTGAGTCAGCCGCTATTTTTGAAACGGGATATTATCAAAGATAAATATAACAACTGCGAATTTGAAAAATGGGATTCTCGGGCATCGCTGAGTTTGGTT
This sequence comes from Coleofasciculus sp. B1-GNL1-01, assembly GCF_040220235.1. Taxonomy (NCBI): domain Bacteria; kingdom Bacillati; phylum Cyanobacteriota; class Cyanophyceae; order Coleofasciculales; family Coleofasciculaceae; genus Coleofasciculus; species Coleofasciculus sp. B1-GNL1-01. Next base: position 22,477 of record NZ_JAVJTO010000024.1, on the reverse strand, counting down.
TTAGCCAAAGATCCCAATGGGACAACGGAGGATAGTTACGGCAGTTATTTAGTCTACCGGAAACTAGAACAAAATGTCAGAGCGTTCCATGAAGAAGTGCGCCAACTCGCAGAAAAGTTAGGGGTGGACAATGATTTAGCGGGTGCGATGACTGTTGGTCGTTTTAAAGATGGTACACCCGTCACCCGTTCAGCGATACCTGCCTCATCCGATACCAATAGTTTTGGCTTTGACGATGATACCCAAGGCACAAAATGTCCATTCCATGCTCACGTTCGCAAAACGAATCCCCGTGGAGATACGGGACGAGTCGGGTCTGCGGTTGATTACGAGCAAGCCTTAGAGACAGAACGGGGTCATCGGATTGCCCGTCGCGGGATTAGTTATGGGGAAAATGACATTACCCGCGAATCCTCATCGGGTTCAGGATTGCTGTTTTTATGCTTCCAGGGGAATATTGAAAATCAGTTCAATTTCATGCAAGCGTCCTGGGCAAACCAGAATAATTTTGTCAATGTGAATACGGGTCCTGATCCGATTATTGGTCAACAGGCTGGAACTCACAAATGGCCCACGGGTTGGGGAGAATCAACAACCACAGAATGTAAGTTTAAGCTGTGGGTACATATGAAAGGTGGGGAATACTTTTTTGCCCCCAGTCTGAGTTTCTTGAAAACCTTGAGTCCCGTCAGTGAAGAACTCACGCCAGAAACACTGGATACTTATTCGACCATGTGTTTTGATGGGAAAAATGATTATCTCGTCATTTCAGATAATCCGAGTTTGCGGGTGCAAACTTATACGGTCGAAGTTTGGCTTAAACCCGGTGATCCGAAAGACGCTTGGCAGGGTGTTATTGGCAAACCAGGTCGAAATTTTAATATCTGGTTAAATAATGCGGGATATGTTCACCACCGCTTCCATACTCCAGCCGGCTGGAATGCAGGAGCGCCCAATACGTCTAATGGTTCAATTCAATGGAATCAATGGTATCACTTAGCGATTACCAATGATGGCACCACGGCAAAAACCTACATTAATGGTGAATTGAAGGCAGAAGGACCCGTGGAAGGAGAGGTTATTGTCCATCACTCCCCCCTCTACATTGGACGTAGCCTAGATGGAGACAGTAGTCGTTATTTTTACGGGTACATGGCTGAAGCTCGACTCTGGAATTACGCTCGTTCTGAAGCGGAAATCAGAGAAAAGATGAACCAACGCTTAACAGGATATGAGTCTGGTTTAGAGGGATATTGGCTATTGGATGAACGCTACGGCAATATCGTCCCTGACTGTACCCCCAATGCTAACTCGGGTATTTACTATAGTTGAGGATAGGTTTATAGCGGTTTCCGCTGCAATAGGGTATAGTATCAATCTCCAATATCTCAGAACTTAGTTTCTTCATTGCTGCTACTGTACTTCATAACATCGGGAACTGCTGTATGTGGGGAGGCAAAGCCTCCCCAGTCGTTTTTGCGTTCCCTATTGACTAAGTAAAACTACAGGTTGGCTAGAGGTTTCATCAAAGATTTGTTGTAAATTTTTGTGTTTTTGGCGATGAATTTAAGCCGTATTTCAACAATATCCTCTTTGGATAAACTTACTGATGGATTAAGTATTCCAGCGACTAAAAATTCATCTTATTATGACCAACTGATTCAGTCTCTTGATATACCCCTGGACAGTATAGCCTCTTACTGTACCTGGAACGAGCGGTCTTATACTCGCAATTTAGTCCACAGCACAGACTTATATGAACTGCTGATTCTATGTTGGCAGAAGGGACAAGCTAGCCCAATTCACGATCATCAAAGTCAAGATTGTTGGATTTATGTTGTCGAAGGCACAATTGAAGAAACACTCTATCAGCCAACGCTGCATCGTGATCAACGTTTTATCTTACGTGAGACGGATAGGATAATGTATCACCAAGGTGATAAATCCCGTTTGATGAATTCTACGCGGACGTGGCATTCGATTAAGCCTCTGAGTCAGCAAGCCATTACATTACATCTCTACTCGCTACCGATTAAGAAGTGTCATCTATACGATCTAAAAACAGGTCAATTGAGTGAACGTTATCTAAATTATTCTTGACCTTTTTGCTAAGGGACTTGCGGCTTAATAATATACCAATCAAGCTTGGCTGAGTTGATGAATAAAACTTTCCTCACTGGTACTTTATTTTTACGCAACTCCCTAATTTAAGCCTAAGTCATTTGTTAACCAAAAGCTTAGGTTACTTGGCCTTTTTGTTGATTCAATTCCTGTAAATATTCACCCCTAATTAACTATGACAACTATCACCAAATCCCAAACATTAACCAAATATTTTTTTGATCCGTTTGTGATCAAAATTAATTTGAGCGGTGAGGCTTGGAAACCGACACCTCATGGACACGCTTTAGCCAATGGAATGATTCGAGTTCCTCATGTATTTTGTGGCAAATCAGTTATTGAAATTGGAGCGGGTTCTGGAATTCATGCCATTCTTGCTCTGAAACTCGGTGCGAGGAGTATGGATATTACGGATATTAGTGAGGAGGTGAACAATGTTGCCAAGGAAAATGCCAAGCAGAATAATGTAAGTTATCGTCATGCTTGGGTGAAAGATTGGATGAGTTTTGACCCCATACCAGAGCGTTACGATCTGGTGTTGTGTAATCCTCCCTTCTGTAAAGCCAGCACCCCTGACCGCCGCTGGTTTATTACGGAAATGATTAAACAAAGCCGGAAATTTCTGAATCCGGGTGGATATTTAATCTTTTCTCAAAGTAGTATGGCAAACTTTCCGAAAACTGAAGCTGAATTAGACGAAGCTGGGTTTACGCATGAAGTCGTCTACAAAACGCGAGGACTCTTTCGAGACTACTATTTTACTGAACCCGGATTCATTGAAGAAAGTCGTCAAGTTCCTAATGGGTTTGAAATCATTGATGATGAATATATTGAAACCCTACAGGTTTATTTGGCAACTTTAAGGGCTTGATACTAAATCCGGGTTAACTACCCAGTAGGGACAAGGCAAAAGGCAGACAGCAGAGGACAGAAGGAGTCAAAAGAAAAAGTACCCAGAGGATAATCAGGATGACTTCATCGGATTGGGTATGAGTCTGCCAAACAGAAAATTGAGTGACAATTCAGTGGAGGGCGACCCAATTCCATTGAGTACACTGGTGTTGTTAATTAGTGCAAGCGGGTCGCCCCTAGAGGGTGTATGTCAGACTATCATTTTTTGGCGCGATAAAAGGGTTTTTTGACAACAACGGCGGGATAAGTCTTACCGCGAATTTCTACCTCTAACGGTTGACCGATCTTGGCGAGGGATGTGGGACAATAGGCAAGTGCGATCGCTCTCCCTAATGTGGGTGAATAAGTCCCACTCGTTACCTCTCCCACGACTTTGCCATCAGATAGTACCGAGTAACCGTGACGGGCTATATGTCGCCCCTGCATTTCAATCCCCACTAACCGACGTTCCACACCATTGGCTTTTTGCGCTTCTAATACAGAACGTCCGATAAAATCGCCTTTACGGTTTAAATGTACCAGCCAACTTAAACCAGCTTCTAGGGGAGTCGTCGTATCATCAATATCTTGTCCATAAAGTGCCAACCCAGCTTCTAATCGCAATGTATCCCTCGCCCCCAAGCCGCAGGGAGTCACCCCAGCTTGGAACAGACGCCGCCACAGTTCTACCCCAACCTCCGGTGGAACCATCACCTCAAACCCATCTTCGCCAGTGTAACCTGTCCTGGCGATAAATCCGGGTTGATCTAGAATCGTTGCATTGAGATGTCCAAAGGATTTCAGTGCGGTTAAATCTTCCTGAACCAAGGGTTGTAGATACGCCTCAGCTTGGGGTCCTTGCAAAGCAATTAAGACGTTTTCCTCAGAAAGGTCGAGTAATTTTACCCCGGTGTTTTCCAGTTGGGCTAACAACCAGTCTTTATCCTTCTGACAAGTTGCTGCATTAACAATCATCATCCCCTGCGCTGCGCCCGTTTCGTCCTCCCCTTGGTGGTAAACAATCACATCATCAATGATCCCCCCTTGAGGATTCAACAATACCGTGTATTGGGCTTGACCGGATTGTAATCGACTCAAATCGGACGGGACTAATCGCTGTAACGCTTGCCATAGCTGCTTCCCGGTAAAGGCAAATTTCCCCATGTGGGAGATATCGAACATTCCCGCATCGGTGCGTACTGCTTCGTGTTCTTGTCCAATACTGCTGTATTGCACTGGCATTTCCCAACCCGAAAAGCCAGTGAAGCGGGCATTTTGTTCAACGGCAAGGTCAAACAGAGGAGTTCTTGCAAGAGAAGGTTTTGGCTTAGCCACAGATAGTCTTGAGTCACAATGTCTTTCATATTCTACCGAGTTGTCTGACATTAACCCCTGATCGGGTAAATTGCGATCGCGCCAAGGCATCGATAAGGAGGTGGACTTTCATTAAAGTTAACGGTTGAGATTAGGGAACAGGGAACCCAAATTTGCAAGCCTGTGCTAGCTTAATCATGGAGAATGTGTTCGGTTTCAGTGTTTGTGCTTAGTACAGATTGGCTTTTTTCCTTTCGACTTGACAGACTTGTCTCCGATACCCTCATCTTTATACAACTTTGAGCTTGGAGACAATCATGTCAATTTACGTAGGCAACCTATCCTACGACGTTACTGCAGAAGACCTGAGTGCTGTCTTTGCAGACTATGGTGCTGTCAAGCGGGTGCAGTTACCCACTGATCGTGAAACCGGACGTCCTCGGGGTTTTGGTTTTGTAGAGATGGAAACAGATGATGAAGAAACAGCCGCTATTGAGGCACTCGATGGAGCTGAATGGATGGGGCGCAATATGAAGGTGAATAAAGCCAGACCTCGCGAAAACAGAGGCGGTAACCGCAAAAACGGTAACTTTTCGCGTCGTTAATAATTCTAATTCACTCAATTATAGCAACCGCCATGGCTGTTAGGACACATCATTTATGTAGAGACGCGCCATGGCGCGTCTCTACAATGGTGCCGAACGTCCTAATCGATGTGTCTATTGCTATAGAATTAGAAAAGAGCCGGGAAATAAATTTCCGGCTCAAAGCTTAAGTAAGCTAAAGCTTACTAAATTTATTCAATTTCACTTCAATGGCACTGATATCAGCATTTTAGAATCGCCGAAACTTGATAGACCGTAGGGTGGGCATTGCCCACCGGGAGTATATCAGTGAATCGCTGCGGCTGGTGGCAGGACGAGTTTGGGTGCAGGCTTGACGCTAGAACCATTAGAAGGCTTTTCCCCTTGACCTTGAGTCTCCTGAAGTAAAACTTCCCGAATTAATCGTGCCATCACCCGTTGGGCTAAACCGCCAGCAATTTTTTGTCCCATTTGCTGAGTTTCTGGCTTCATCAAAAGTTGGGGAACAAGGGGGGCAAGTTGGAAGGGATCGAAACCGGGCGTATCTTGCAGAATTTGCCAAATTCGTTTGATATGCTCTGCACTTTGCGGCAGTTCTACGACATTGCTAGTGGATGCCGTTTTTTGCTGTAATCCCACTCGTTGGCGCAGAGACTCAGTTACATTATCAAAGGTTTTACGTCCAAACATATCGACAGCTTTGACAATTTCCTCGATCAATTGGTCTCGAATCAAAACACCGCGTTCTGAGAATAAAAATTCTAACGTTTGATTTAAAACCTTATTCAAATCGTAATCTTGAGAATTGGCGGCATTCCGCAATAAATTTTCCAGGCGATTCCAGCGAAAATTGCCATCTTTGACAAGTAAGTCTTTTAGAGAAGCGCGTAATTGTGGGGAAGAATCTGTTAACAAACGCTTCGCCACATAAGGATAAGCTTTACTGAGAACCTTGAAGTTCGGATCAACATTAATCGCAATCCCTTCCAATGTGACTAAGGAGCGAATAATTAGGGCATAGTAGGCTGGAACTCGAAATGGATATTCATACATCACTTCCGAGAGTTGGTCAGTGATACTTTTGAAATTGAGTTCAGCAACACTAGCGCCTAAGGCATTGTTAAAAACATTAGCAAGCGCTGGAATAATTGGGGTTAAATCCGTATCTTCCGACAGAAACTCTAAGTTCACATAGTCATGAGCTAAACCCGCGAAGTCCCGGTTAACTAAATGAACAACTGCCTCAATCAACCCATAACGCTGATAGGGTTTAACTTCGCTCATCATCCCGAAATCCAGATAAGCCAGCTTGCCTTCTGGCGTAGCTAGTAAATTTCCGGGATGGGGATCAGCATGGAAAAATCCATGTTCCAATAGTTGACGTAGTGAACATTGCACGCCAACTTCAATCAAATACTTGGCGTCAATGTCTTGAGCCTTAATTGCTTCCAGGTTAGTCAGTTTAGTACCACTGACCCACTCCATTGTCAAGACACGCCGTCCTGTATATTGCCAGTAAATTTTGGGTACATATATATCCTGAAGGTGACCGTAAAGGTTGGCAAAGCGTTCAGCATTACACCCTTCTTGGGTATAATCCATTTCTTCAAAGATGCGGGTGCCAAACTCATCCATAATCGCCACCAAGTCACTCCGCACCTGCTTAACATTGTTTTGTACCCACTGAGCGAGGCGGCGTAATATATAAACGTCCAAGGCAATGCGCCGTGCTAAACCTGGTCGCTGCACTTTGACGGCGACGGTTTCCCCTGTTTTAAGTTTCCCTTTGTACACTTGTCCTAGGGAGGCAGCGGCTACAGGCGATGAGGTCAGTTCGGCATAAATTTCTTCGGGGCGATCGCCTAGTTCTTCTTCGATGAATCGAAAAGCGACTTCATTGGGGAAGGGAGGGAGTTGATCTTGTAGCAATGCCAACTCTTCTAAGTACAGGGGTGGCACTAAGTCAGGTCGTGTCGAAAGTGCTTGTCCGACCTTAATATACGCTGGTCCGAGTTGGGTTAAGAGTTCCCGCAACTGAATCGCTCGCCGCCGTTCTTTGATCTGTTGGCGACCCCGTATCCGATCCCACCATAGCCCTAAGGCAAAGGCAGCCGTGGGTAAAGCAATCCTGAGTAGCCGTCCTAAGACTTGTAGCGGTGCGCGTCCATATTGAGCTTCAATCGCTACTGGATCATAGCGCAGCGTTTCGGTTCGGTTTTCCGAACACTCCTGTGGTAGCGCTGATGCCGGGGACGACGCCTGTTCATACTCAACCACAATTGGCTCAGGGGGTAAGGGTTCCACTGAGGGATTGAGTTCGGCTATTGAATCTCGCTGGGGAGAGGCAGGGGAAATTGTTTTAAGATTCATATTTATTCAGGATTCACCAACAGGAGCGGCTCTGTAAAGAATTGTAACAAAAAAATGATTGAGATACCACGCCATTCAGTTTATCCTGATCAGGACTCATGATTAAGGAACAAGGTTGGCTCGATCTGCACGGTAGTATCCACTGTATGACTTATTTCGTCTTTTAATTAATCGCTTTCTCTAACTATTGGATGAAAATGTTATGTTGCTATCGTTACGGATTCAAAATTTTGCCTTAATTGACCAACTGGAATTGGAATTTGCGGCGGGTCTGAATGTTTTGACGGGCGAAACGGGTGCTGGTAAGTCAATCATTCTGGATGCCATTGATGTCGCGTTGGGAGGAAAAGTCACCCATCGCTTGATTCGCACCGGGGAAAAACGGGCGCTGGTTGAGGCGACGTTTCGCATCGATGGGACGTTGATGGCTTGGTTGAGTGAACAGGAAATTGATTTACTTGATGAAGCGGATTTGGTCTGTAGTCGAGAGATTACGGCTAAACAGAACTCCCTGCGATCGCGATCGCGAATTAATGGGATTTTGGTGAATCGTCGCTTGATGGAACAATTACGCGATCGCTTGGTGGAAATTACCGCCCAAGGTCAAACAGTACAGCTTTTTGCCTCAACTCGTCAGCGGCGACTCCTTGACTTTTACGGCGGTTTCCCGATTAAACAACACCTTGATCAAGTGACTACGGCTTATCTGGCATCTCAGGACGCTTGGCAAGCCCTGCAAAAACGGCGTCAGTCGGAACAGCAGCGCCTACAACGTCTCGATTGGCTAGAGTATCAAACTCAGGAACTGAGCGCTGCTGATCTTGCTGATCCCGATGAACTCACCGAACTCGAACAAGAGAGTCAACGGTTAACTCATGTCGTAGAACTTCAACAGCAAAGTTATCAGGTCTATCAGTCACTTTACCAAAACGATAGTGGGGCATTTGCCTGCGCTGATTTATTAGGGGAAGCCGAAACCACGTTGAGTGATATGGCGCAATACGACAACCAGTTACAACCCATCCTAGAATTGGTCAGTGGTGCTTTAGCCCAGGTGGTAGAAGCTTCTCACCAAATTAATGCGTATGGGGATGGACTGGAAACTGATCCCGAACGTTTAGAAGAGGTGGAAGAACGCATCCGCGCCCTGAAACAAATTTGCCGGAAATATGGACCCACGTTAGCCGATGCGATCGCTCACTACGAAAAACTGACCTCAGAATTGGCTGAACTCCGGGGTAATGGTCAATCCTTGGATGAGTTGGAAAAAAGTTATCGTCAATGTCAGGAAATCTTAACAGAATATTGTAATCAGCTCACCCAGTTGCGTCGAATCGCAGCCGAGGAACTGGAACAGCGTCTGGTAGAGCAACTGAAGCCTCTAGCCATGGAAAAGGTACAGTTTCAGGTGGCGATCACGCCCATCGCGCCGACAGTGGCGGGTGCGGATCAAGTCACGTTTTATTTATCTCCCAACCCAGGGGAACCTCTACAACCGTTAGCAGCAACGGCATCGGGGGGGGAAATGAGCCGTTTTTTATTGGCGTTAAAAGCCTGTTTGTCCCATAGTGGTGATCAAGGCATGACCTTAATTTTTGATGAAATTGACGCTGGGGTATCGGGGCGCGTAGCCAGTGCGATCGCGGAACGACTTCATCACCTGAGCCAGCAAAATCAAGTGTTGTGTGTGACACACCAACCCATCATCGCCGCCATGGCAGATCGGCATTTCCGCGTCGATAAACAGGTGATCGATCAAACCCTCTTACCCGAAACTAACCAGACAAACACGTTCGTTGATCAAGGAATGGCTGAAATTGACCTGCGTACCGTCATTCGCGTCAGTCGCCTCGATCATCATTCTCACCGCCAGGAAGAAATTGCCCAGCTAGCGGGTGGACAATCGGGTCAAGAAGCCATGACGTTTGCTGATTCGCTGTTGACCCAAGCCCGTCATTGGCGTCAGAATTAATGGAGATGGTCATTCGTCAGGGAACAGGGAACAGGGAACAGGGAACAGGGAACAGGGAACAGGCAATAGGCAATAGGCAATAGGCAATAGGCAATAGGCAATAGAAATTTAGTCTCCCAGCTCCCTCAGCTCCCCCAGCTTCCCCAGCTCCCCCAGCTCCCTCATCTTGCCAATAAAATAAACCTGAGTGGTAAAACTTTAACTGATAGAGTAATCTTATTCGTATGCCAGGAATGTTCTCTGACCCTAACGAGAAATATGACAGCTGCATTTTCACCCAGGTCTGCGGATCACAATGGAGATACCGTTGATATAACGCCAATCTATACTGACGACCAAAGAGCGCATGAACATCAACCCGCGTCTGATAGTGCCCTAGCGACCACTAATGGAACATTTACGGCGTTTCTTGCCCCCCTGACTCAAGACAGTTTCAAAGAAGTTGTTACGGGGGTGGAAAAGAAGCTCGAAGTTGTTCATCAAACCCTGTCCATGCTCCTCGACAGCCAAGGGTTTGAGACAATTCTTCAGGAGATGCTCAATGCCATCACCTTGAAGACAGCAGAGCTTTTGGGTGCAGACCGGACAACGATATTTTTACTGGATGACAATAAGAATGAATTATTTTCGATCGTCGCCGAGGGTGAGAATGGAAAAACCATAGAACTGCGGATTCCGGCTGATCAGGGAATTGCTGGGGAAGTGGCAACGTTTAAAAAAGTTGTCAATAATCCCTACGATTTCTTCGATGATCCGCGATCAGAAGGGTCTAAAAAGCTCTATAAGACAACCGGTTACCGGACGTATACCATGTTGACGCTTCCCTTACTCAATGAGAAGGGAGACTTGGTGGCGGTGGTTCAACTCCTGAATAAGCTAAAGCCGGATCATGAGCCTGAGGATGATTTACCCTTAGAAGAAAAAATAGATAAACAAGGGTTTAGCGAAAGCGACCAGAAACTTTTTGAAGAATTTGCCCCCTCGATCCGCCTGATTCTGGAGTCGTCCAAGTCATTTTACCTGGCAACTCAGCAACAGCGAGCGGCTAATGCTCTGATGAAGGCGACTGAATCCCTGAGTAAGAGCAGTTTGGACTTGGAAGAAACGCTCAAGCGGGTGATGGAGGAAGCCAAGGAGTTGATGAATGCCGATCGCTCGACTTTGTGGTTAATCGATCACGAACGCAATGACTTGTGGACGAAGATTCCTCAGTCTGGGGGTTCAATGAAAGAACTGCGGGTTCCCATCGGAGCGGGTTTTGCGGGTCGAGTCGGGCTGACGGGTGAAATTCTGAATATCCCATTTGACCTGTACAATCATCCCGATTCCGAGAAAGCCAGGGAAACCGATCGCAATACGGGATATCGCACCTGTAGCTTGCTGTGTATGCCAGTCTATAACGCCGATGGCGAGTTAATTGGCGTCACTCAATTAGTGAATAAGAAAAAGAAGGGAGAGTTTCCTCCTTACCAGCCCGATCCAGATAAAGAGGAACAAGACGCACCCGAATGCTGGAAGGCGAGTTTCGATCAAAGCGATGTCGCTTTTATGGAAGCCTTTAATATCCAAGCGGGTGTGGCGCTGCAAAACGCGAAGCTGTTTGCCACGGTTAAACAGCAGGAGCAAATGCAGCGGGATATCCTTCGCAGTCTAACCAATGGTGTAATTTCTACAGACAAAGCCGGTAAAGTTATCGCGGCGAATGAAAGTGCCAAGCAACTGTTGGGCTTTAGTAAGGGAGATACTATCGAAGGGCGATCAGTTTCCGAATTGATCAAAATTAAAGAGAAAGAGGGTAGCCTTGCCAGCTTTGCTCAATTACTACAGAATGGCTTAGACGCCAAAAGTGAGAAAGACCGCAATCAGTACTATCCCGATCAGACGTTGCTAACGCCGAGCAATGAAGAGCATAGCGTGCATTTGTCGATTAACTCCATTGCGGATACGAGTGATCTGACCAATGTGTATGGCGCGTTGGTGGTGATGGACGACATCAGTGATGAGAAGCGCCTCAAGAGTACAATGTATCGGTACATGACTCAGGAATTGGCAGAAGAACTGCTGAAACTGGGTGATGCCAAAATGGGAGGCGATCGCAAAGAAGTTTCGGTGCTGTTTTCCGATATTCGCAGCTACACCTCTTTGACCGAAAAACTCCAAGCCGAAGAAGTGGTGGGGATGCTCAATGACTATTTTGAATCGATGGTCGAGGCAATTTTCAAGCATAAAGGCACTCTCGATAAATATATCGGCGATGCAATTATGGCGGTATTTGGTTCGCCCTTACCCCTACCCGATCACGCCTGGAGAGCCGTACAAACGGCTGTGGACATGCGCCACCGATTGGCAGATTTTAATGCTCGTCGTTTAGCCCAGAAAAAAGAAGAAATCCGAATTGGGATTGGGATTAACTCGGACAGCGTAATTAGTGGCAATATTGGTTCGAGTAAGCGGATGGAGTTCACCGCCATTGGCGATGGTGTCAACTTAGGCTCCCGCCTAGAAGGTGCCAGTAAGCAATATGGCTGTGACATTATCATTAGCGAATATACCTTTGCTCCCTGCCAGGATAGGATTTGGTATCGGGAACTCGATTGCATTCGTGTTAAAGGCAAGAATAAGCCTGTCAGAATTTACGAACTGGTGGGATTGCGTTCTGATCCCCTTTCTGCTGAAAAAGAGGAAATTATTGAACATTACCATAAAGGACGGGAGCATTATCTCAACCGGAAGTTTACTCGGGCGATGGGTGAATTTGGCATTATCATGGAAGAATTTGACAAAAATGATAAAGCCGCTGCATTACACCTGAAGCGGTGTCAACATTTTCTCCAAGAACCACCACCGGATGACTGGGATGGGGCTTACACGATGACTGAAAAGTAATTCAAGCAACTAGCACCCCAAGCATGAGAACTCTTTTGGGTAGGATGGGCATTGCTCACCCTACTCATTTATCGCTAATAAGAGAATTATTGTTCAACTCACCTTGAGTCATAATAGAGACCAGTGTCTACTGAATTCTATGTTGATGTTGGCTACAGTTCAGGGAAATTCTTGCTAGCGTTAAGGTGTTAGTTGTGAGTAATCAGATACGTGAAAGAAATTAGTGGGGAGTTATCTCAAAACCAGGTTCCCTACGAGGGTGGCGAAGGGTCAAAGCTCTCTGTCTTGTGGTCGCGTCTTAAACGCATTGGTAGTTTCGCGTTGAAATATCCAGAATGGCTGACCAGTTTAGCCATTACTGCCTTGTTTTTGGGGATTCAGGTAGGAGCTAAAGGGATTGACGTACTCGGAGTTCAGCTCAAAATTGAAGCCCTGAAGATTCTGATCGAGCCTTTAGAACAGGCGGAACTAAGTGCCTATGATGGGTTGATGCAATTGCGACCCTCATTACCGCCAGACCCGCGTCTGTTGATGGTCGAGGTGACAGAAAAAGACATTCAATACCTAGAGCAGTGGCCCATGAGCGATGCGGTGATGACCCAGCTACTGCAAACGTTACAGCAGTATGAACCAGCCATGATTGGTCTGGATATTTATCGGGACATTGCCATACCCCCCGGTCATGCTGAGTTATCTAAACTCCTGCAAACGAGTAATAATATCATCCCTATCTGTCAAATTAGTGAAAGTGAAAATCGAGGGACTCTCCCACCAGCAGGCATTCCCGATTCACGGGTTGGCTTTGCCGATTTAGCCATTGATGAAGGCGGGGTTGTGCGCCGAGCGTTCTTGTTTCACAATCTGGACATTGAATCCGGTTGTACCACCAAACTTTCCTTTAGCTTTCAACTAGCCAAACACTATCTGGAAGGAAAAGGAATCGAACCCACTCTTACGCCCGATGATCACCTGAAATGGGGTGACGTTGTTTTCAAACCCCTAAAACCGACGTCCGGAGGGTATCAACAGGCTGATACGGGTGGCTATCAAATTCTATTAAATTACCGATCTGCAGACAAACTAGCCGATAGCGTCACCTTGACTGAGGTTCTCGAAGGTCGCCTTGATCCCAGCTTAGTTCAAGACCGCATTGTCTTAATTGGAATCGCCGCCCGCAGTGAAAAAGATAGATTTTCCACGCCTTATACTTCACAGGGGCTAATTATTGAGACAATGCCGGGAGTGGTTATCCATGGTCACATCGTCAGTCAACTGCTTAGTACCGTTCTGAATGGACGCCAGCTTTTTTGGTTTTGGCCCAATTGGGTCGAAGTTATCTGGATTTGGGGTTGGTCGTTCACAGGCGCTATTCTGGTGCGAGTCACCCGCAATATCTGGCAAATGCTTTTCGCTGAGATGCTCGCGCTTGGTCTTTTGGGCGGCGTATCCTTTATGGTGTTTCTGGAGGCAGGTTGGATACCCGTGATGATACCAGCCTTGGGACTGGTGATGTCATCTACAGGGGTCTTGGCTTATAGCGCCTACCAAAATCAGCAAGAACGCGCCCATTTTGCCCGTCTACTCCAAGAACAGGAAAATAATCTCATTGCCCTTCAGGGATTATTACAAGATAGAACCAGCTTTGCTCCAACCACTCAGGAGGATGAAGATGACGATCAGACTCTGATTGCAGAACAGCAAGAGGTAACTCTGAGTGAAGAAACGGCTATTGCCCCATCGCAGCAGGATGGGAATGGAGAAACGGCAATTTGGACGCCTGATGCAGTTCAGAGCCAACCCGCGCCAACGGTTAAACAATCTGACAATCCCAACCTTTTAGCCGGACGCTATAAGATTAATCGGGTTCTCGGTTCTGGGGGATTTGGTCTCACCTATTTAGCGGAAGATAGCCACAGACCAGGTAAACCCAAATGTGTGGTCAAGCATTTAAAACCCGCCCGTCGCGATGAACGATTTCTCGCCATTGCCAGACGTCTCTTTCATACAGAAGCAGAAATCTTAGAAAAGTTAGGCAGACATCCTCACATTCCCCAGTTGCTGGCATATTTTGAAGAAAGTCGGGAATTCTATCTTGTCGAAGAATACATTAAAGGAGATTCACTCAGCGACGAGTTACCTGTAGATAAGCGAATGCCAGAAGAGCAAGTGGTCAAGTTAATCAAAGGTCTCTTAGAAATTCTGGTGTTTATCCATGAACATAATGTTATTCATCGGGATATCAAACCCAGTAACATTATTCGTCGCCAAACCGATGGTCAATTGGTGTTAATTGATTTTGGGGCAGTCAAACAGATTCAACCCCAACAAAAGCTGGATCAGGAACATGATAACCAGGAACATAATACGGTGGCGGTTGGTACTCGTGGCTATGCACCGTCAGAACAATATGCTGGACACCCGACTCTAAGCAGCGATATTTATGCGGTTGGGGTGATTGGGATTCAAGCTTTAACAGGCATTCCTCCTCACCAGTTAGTGCTGGATTCAGAGACAGGTGAAATTAGCTGGCGTCATTTGGCAAATGTGAGTGACGAGTTAGCTGAAATATTAGAAAAAATGGTGCGTTACTATTTTATGGATCGATATCAATCTGTGACGAAAGTGTTAGAGGATTTAAGTACCTTGCCACCTCAATCTTAGAGCGAATGCCACTGACTGGTATGCTGGTGGGTTTCGACTTCGCTCAACCCACGATGGCGGCGTGGCACACCTTAATTGGTGGATTAGAATTGTAGGGGCGCACCGACGTGCGCCCAATTTAACCATCAATCTATTCCACAATTTTAGCTGTGTTAGTCAACTAAGCTGTCATGCATTTACAGCGCTTTTCACGTTTATGGAATACAAAATTGTATCGGCTTGCTTTTCAGCGCAATGATCGTCTGTAGTCTACTAACTTGAAAACTGCTGTAAATTGGGTATTAGCAGCGAGCAAGATGCAAAGCCTGCGGCATGGCTTCGCTTAACGCACTACAAGGATTTTGCCATTCTTGACATTAAGGTTTAAATGCCGAACAGCTTACGGTATATCAAAGATTTCGGTGATTTCATCATGCAAATTTTCAGTGCGATTCATCTTAGAGTCCACATTTATCGGACTTACATAAAGCTCTATCTGTAGTGGCGTGACCCAGCTAAAATAGTGCAATAGGAAATTAGCGTAAAGCTTTGTCATGTAATGGATGTAGCGTTTTTCTAAAATCACCATTAAGGTGGGTCACGGCAGTAGGGTGCGTTAGCGTTCGCGGAGCGTTCCCGAAGGGTAGCGTAACGCACCTTTGCCACGATACTGAACACTGGATTATCTTAAAATTAATCTTGACCACAGTATAAAGTGGTGAAACCCCAGTCGGGGCGGGTTTAGTGACATCCGGGTACAACCGAAAAGATAGTGGTGAAACCCGCCCCTACAGAGGGGTCAGATACCGTGAAACGTCAGCCATCAATTCCATGTTCAAGTTACTCGCTAAACTCTGGCGTTGGCTGAAACGCTGGTTTATACGTCAACCGCCGACGCCTCCACCTCCACCCACTCAACCCAGTGATTTGGACTACGAGAATGTGGTTTTAGCGCTATTGGCAGAAGTAGCGCAGGGGAAAACTTGGGGACAGTTACAGGCATTTTTGATTAGTCGGAATGTGCATCAGCAACGGCTGGCGGAGTGGTTACAGGAATTTGGTCAGCGCTGGTTGGCACAGCCAGAGGTGCATCAGGAGTTGGCGCGGCGGTTGAGGCGGTTGGGAGAAATGGCACATGGAGAATTGGCACGGGTGGCGCGGGAATTGGCAGAGGGGTTGTTGGTTGTGCCGGAACCGGATAATTTTGTGATAACTGAATCGGCTATATCTGAGGGAAATGAGCAAGGGGCGAGTTTGAGTGAGGTTGAGAAATTGAATCAGCTATTGGCTGGTTTAAATGGTTCTGGATATAACCAAAAGCCGGTTCCTGCGAGCAATTATTCCACAGTTTCAGATGCAGATTTGTGTTGTAATCATGGCATTGAACTTGGTAAGTTAGGACGAAATGAAGAAGCACTGGCAAATTTTGACCGGGCAATCTCTCTCCAACCTGATTACTACCAAGCTTGGCGCGGAAGAGGCGTTGTGCTGGGGATGTTAGGACGATACGAAGAAGCACTGGCAAATTTTGACCGGGCAATCTCTCTCCAACCTGATTACTACAAAACCTGGGACAACCGGGGTGCTGTGCTTTTTGAGTTAGGACGACATGAAGAAGCACTGGCAAATTTTGACCAGGCAATCTCTCTCCAAACTGATTACTACCCAGCCTGGAAAAACTGGGGTGCTGCGCTTTTTAAGTTAGGACGACATGAAGAAGCACTGGCAAATTTTGACCAGGTAATCTCTCTCCAACCTGACGACTACCAAGCCTGGTTTAACCGGGGCGTTGTGCTTTTTGAGTTAGGACGACATGAAGAAGCACTGGCAAATTTTGATCAGGCCATCTCTTTCCAACCTGACAACTACCAAGCCTGGTTTAAACGGGGCATTGTGCTTTTTGAGTTAGGACGAAATGAAGAAGCACTGGCAAATTTTGACCAGGTAATCTCTTTCCAACCTGACGACTACCAAGCCTGGTTTAAACGGGGTGTTGCGCTTGGTGAGTTAGGACGAAATGAAGAAGCACTGGCAAATTTTGACCAGGTAATCTCTTTCCAGCCTAACGACTACCAAGCCTGGAACAACCGGGGCGTTATGCTTTTTGAGTTAGGACGACATGAAGAAGCACTGACAAGTTATGACCAGGTAATTTCTCTCCAACCTGACGACTACCAAGCCTGGTTTAACCGGGGCATTGAGCTTGGTAAGTTAGGACGACATGAAGAAGCACTGGCAAGTTATGACCAGGCAATCTCTCTCCAACCTGATTACTACCAAGCCTGGTTTAACCGGGGCGTTGTGCTTGGTGAGTTAGGGCGACAGGAAGAAGCACTGACAAGTTATGACCAGGTAATCTCTCTCCAACCTGATTACTACAAAGCCTGGGACAACCGGGGCATTGCGCTTTTGGAGTTAGGAAGATATGAAGAGGCATTGGCAAATTTTGACCAAGCAATCTCTCTCCAATCTGATTACTACCAAGCTTGGCGCAGAAAAGGTATTGCGCTTAGTGAGTTAAGACGAAATGAAGAAGCACTGGCAAATTTTGACCAGGCAATCTCTCTCCAACCTGATTACCACCAAACGTGGGACAACCGGGGTCTTGTTCTTATTAAGTTAGGACGAAATGAAGAAGCACTGGCAAGTTATGACCAGGCAATTTCTCTCCAACCTGATTACTACCAAGCCTGGTTAAACCGGAGTGTTATGCTTAGTAACTTAGGAAGATACAGAGAAGCACTGACAAGTGATGACCAGGTCATCTCTCTCCAACCTGATGACTACCAAGCCTGGCATAACCGGGGCGCTGTGCTCATGGAGTTAGGAAGATATGAAGAAGCACTGGCAAATTTTGATCAGGCAATCTCTCTGCGACCTGATGACTACCAAGACTGGGACAACCGGGGCATTGCGCTTGATGAGTTAGGACGACATGAAGAAGCACTGGCAAGTTATGACCAGGCAATTTCTCTCCAACCTGATTATTACCAAGCGTGGAGCAATCGGGGGGTTGCAGCAATAAAATCATTCGGTTATGAATATTTTTGCCAACAAAACTTGACCGGCTGCTTTCGCTCAGAACGTAATAAAGCCCCTGATATCTTAATTCCTACACTGAACGCCACGAATCGAGAACGCTATCTTACTCTATTCCAAGCCTCTCTGAAGTCCAGCATTGCCTTACTCAAAGAAACTTTTGCTGACTCACCCAAAGTTATTGCCCAACTTAAACAACCGCCTTCACCCAAACTCAGCCAGATAATTCAGCAACCGCCCTCCCAAACATTAATTGACCTCATCCAAAAACCTCTCTCTGAGGACGTTATTGCCAAGATTGCTCAAGATTCCCTCAAGCATCCATCCCTCAGTAATCCTCAACTGAATTTACGCGGTTACGAAGGCAGAATTGCTAGCTATCAAGCCCCACTCGATAAAACCATTCGTCGCGATACTCATCCTGAAGGCTGGGGAGTTTTACATCACCAAACTGGCAGGGCGCATTATTTCCAAGGGCGACAATCTGCTAAACCTTCTTCCTTCTGGCGCAAGGCAGAAACTAGCTACAAAACCGCCCTGCAAACCCTAAAACCGCCTGAATTTGAAGAATTACATCTCAAAGTCTTGCAAGATTTGATTCGGGTGTTACTAGATTTGGGGAAAATTGAGGAAGCGCGAGAATTACAGCGTCGGGGTGCTGACCTATTACAGCGCCTATTAGCTGACCCCAAACGAACTACGCCGCAAAAACAAAAACTGGCGCTCAAATCTGCCCTATTTAATCAATTAACCGTCGATTTAGCGATGCAGTCAGGAGATATTGCTGGTGCTTTAACCCTCGCCGAAACCGGAAAAAATACCTGTTTGCGTTGGTTCTTAGGATATGAGGAGGTTCCGGAACTGGATTACCGCCAGATTCAACGTCTTTTAACTCCAACGACGGCGGCGATTTATTGGCATTTGAGTCCGAGTGCGTTAACGACGTTTGTGATAGTACCTGATGCGTTGCAGGTTGTTTTAACGCAGAGGAACGCAGAGGGAAACGCAGAGGTTCGCAGAGGGTTTATAGATATGAATGACCAGCGTTCTGCCTCGTTACAGCACGTTCTGGCTTGGGAAAAATGGTTAACCGAATGGAATCAATGTTATCAGGCGTATCGGAGTTCAAAGGAGAAAGCCAACGGAACCGATAAAAAACAACATCCTTGGCGTCGTCAAATGGTGGAGAGTTTCCAGGAACTCCGGGCGATTCTGAATATCTCTGGTATTATTGAATACCTACAAAATCAGCCGATTGAAAATCTTATCCTGATTCCCCACCGCGACTTGCACCGCTTCCCCCTGCACTATTTTTTCCCGAATTATACCTGTACGTATCTCCCCAGCGCTTATTCTAAGTTGCGGTTGATTCTGGAGGATGAGGAAAATAGGGACGATGGCGGAAACTTTCCGATTAATGACACTCCGGATAATTGTCCCCTACTCCATTCTTTATTACTGGTAGAAAATCCCAAAAGTACGCCATTCATTCAGGGAAAAGCTACACCCTTATCCGACTTACCCTTCGCTGAAGTTGAAGCAGCATTAATTCGTCAGCCATTTTCCCAGATTACGCTAATCGCCAACCCAAACGCGACTCGTAAATCCCTCTGCCAATCTCTACAAACTCCCCATCATGTCTTCCACTTTACCGGACATGGAGCCTACAATCCCAGCAATCCGGCTCAATCTTGTCTATTCCTCCACGATACTGACCAATTAACATTAACCGATATTATCCATCTGGATTTGAGAGACTACTATCTGGCTTGTCTTTGTGCTTGTGAAACCGCGATGACTGGCGACGAAACCATTACTGATGAATATGTAGGATTAGTCAGCGCCTTTCTGAAAGCTGGGGTAACTTATGTGATTAGTCCCCTGTGGACAGTAGAATCAGCGGCTAGCGCTTTATTAATTGTCAAATTTTACCAGCACCTTGAGGCGGGACAATCGCCCCCAATGGCACTAAAATCGGCTCAAAATTGGCTAAAAACAGCGAATTGTGAGCAACTCATTGAGTGGTTAGATCAAGTAATTCCTCAACTTGCCCAATATAAATCGCTTCAGCTTGTTCTGCAAGACCAGCGCGATTTACTAGATAGAATGGAAAATAATGCTCCACCTTATTGTCATCCGTATTACTGGGCGGCGTTTACGATATCTGGTGTTTAAGGATTAGACTCAATTTTTAACTTCCTCTGCGTTCCTCTATGTTTAAAAATATAATTCTATGGTTACAATTTTTCACCCTCATCCCCTAACCCCTTCTCCCTTCAAGGGAGATGGGGAATTATTCAGGCGGACTCCTTTCTTGCTCCCCTCTCCCCAGTGTGGGAGACGGGCTGGGGGAGAGGGGTTTAGCTTAAATTGACACCAATAATATCAATGCGCCCCTAAAGTTCTGCAATCAATCGATAACTCCATTAAAGTAGTATTATATGCTCCGACTCAATAGTCCATGATGAAAGACGCCGATGTCCTGACTCTCAAAGCCTTTCTTGCTGCCCTCTGCCAACAGCGATCGCCTCTCTCTGATACAATCAAGGAAAAATTGGCAGATATTGCCCAATCCCTGGAAACCCGGATTGGAGAATTGCACGATTTGGCAATTAGCATTCCTGCTTTGAAGATACCTTATGAATCTGCCCGTCTCTTGTTAACCGATACAGCAGCAAAAGAGAAGATAGGGTTAAAATTTCTTCCGGCTGATAACGCTGACGACGATAATAATCGAGAAATCCCTAATCATACTAGAGATATCCAGGATTTCATTGCCCAGATGGAATGTACTCTAGCAACAATTGAAGCTAAATTAGATCGAACCAAACTTGATCAAACCGCTCAAATTCTTTCTGATCCTAATCCGGTAAATTCTGCTAAGAAGAAGTATGAAGTATGACTAATCAAAAATCAATTTTATTTCCTATAGGATTTTACAGCCTGACGCCGTACATTGAGTAGGGCGCACGTCGGTGATAGGGCGCACGTCGGTGCGCCCCTACAGCCGCGATAATGATTTTATAATTGATTGATAACGTTATATGAACTCATCTCCCCAACTGATTTATCCCACTGTCGATTTATTCCTCTATGATTTCGTAGACGGATTGGGACAGAGTAATGAGCAAATCCAGGAAAATCGCCGCCGTTTTTGGCAGCGCATTTATCCGGATAGCCTCAGTGATCAAAAACTCGCCGAACTCCAAGATGCTGAAATCCCATTTGACAGTTATATCGAACTTTTAGGGGCGGAGAAAATTGAGCGGTTTAAATATCCCCTCGACGGCTATTATTACCCGGTGAAAGTTGGCGATACTTATGCTCTGCAAATCGACTGTTCGGGTAAAGATAACGAACCCGATTGGGAACACCTCTCCCTAGAGGAACAACTAGGACAAATCAAAGAGATTATCCTCGAACACACCCATAAAATCCCTGGTGAGATGGGTGAAAACTGGCTGGTTTGGGGTAAATTAGCTACGACAAATCAAGACCCAGAAGCAACAGCAAAAGCTTGTTATAACGCTTTACAACTGCTTCCCCACGCCAAATGGCAACGACAGGGAACGTTTCAAGGAGCAACGTGCTTTGAACTCAAACAAACTGACACTATTCCCGATGGCTTAAACCTCAATCACTATATCCTGATCTGCTTATTTCCTTATGATACAACCGACACAGAATTGAAAGATATTATTGGCAGACTCTACAATAACTTAATCCGTCTGTTTAACTACCGCAATAAAGTATTGTGGAGTTATGAACAAAGCCATCAACTGAAAAGAAAACTGAAAGATTCATCGGGGGTTATCCAAAAATGGGTTAATTCTTTACGCAAACACCTTCATACTTCTCCACTAAATCTAGATGAATTGCAACAAGAATTAGCCCATGCTTTATGGATATCCCACGAGTACGAAACCTGTTTGGGTTATCTGCAAGAACAAGCCTCGAACCTAGAAATCAATACTCAGAACTACATCGAGCGAGTCGAGGCGATCGCACAACTTGACCCTAACAGTGATCTCGGCTTTCTGAAAGACTTTGGTGAGATGGCGACGGAGAAATTTATCAGCCACATTCACAGTGATTACCAAACCCTGAAAGCTGGATTAAATCCCCTAGAAACCTGTATGAAAACCATTGCTGGAATCATCGAAATTGAGAAAACCAAGAACGAACGCGCCCTCAATCAAACCGTCGCGATCGCGAGTGTGGGAATTAGCACTGCATCACTGGCTGCGTCTGCCCTGACTGAACAAGCAGAAGGGATTGTCAAGAGTATTTTACCAGTCCCTGCCAATCAACCGACACCCGCACTAAACCATTGGGCAAATTTTAGTTTAACCTTTGGCTTGAGCGTATTGATTGGCATCGTCAGTGCTTTAATTACTTGGAGAATTTTAGATATCGGAAGGAAGAGGTAATTTTGTTTAGTTTTTTAACCTGAAGTTCTCCCCCCATACAGATGTACTATACTCAGGCTAAAGCCTTATTCCGTGGGGGTTTTAGCGCTCAACTCCTCAAAAATCGTACATAAGTAGCCCTTGCAAAAATACCGCGTTGGCGGAGCCTGCTGAAGAAGGAACGTATCGCGGTATTTTTGCAATATGACAAGAGATAGGCTGAAACCCACGCCACATCAAGGTTTCAGCGA
>NZ_JAVJTO010000023.1:0-47592 GCF_040220235.1 Coleofasciculus sp. B1-GNL1-01 | reverse complement strand
GGCTCGATTCCCGCGATAGGTGCCATCGGGATAGCCCGCGATACAACCATACCGTTCCACCAGACTGCGTAGGGCTTCATACGCCCAATCGCCAGGGGAAACATCTCGTAACTGAGAGACACTGGTGACTTGCTCAAGAGCATTCGTTTGGGTGATGGGGTTGTACCGCTAGGTGATCGGGCAAGACCTTAGAACTGAATAGGGTGTGAGGAGTAACTATGGCAAAAACATGGTGGAATACTGTAATCGTGAACCCAGTGGTGTTGGGTGGTACTTGGGCAGTTTGTGCCGCCCCAAATGCTTTGGCACAGATTGAGGGGTTACTCGGCGTCACAATTGTGATAATCATTATCATAAGAACGATTATCGTTATTGTAAATCAAAGGTCAGAGTTTTCATGACAAACCATTCGGCATCCTTACCCGCGAACATTGACATTGCCATTGTTGGCGCAGGTCCCCAGGCTCTAACTCTAGTCACTCACCTACTGCAAAAACGTAAGACAATGAAGGATAGGTTTTGGGTGTTTGATGCTAGTGGCAGATGGATGAATCGGTGGTTCCATCAATTTGCCGCCCTAGACATTCCTCATCTGAGATCCCCTGCGGTTCACCATCCCCACCCCAACCCTTATGCGCTGCGCTCTTTTGCCGAAAACCGGGAGTCGGCATTTTTTCCACCCTATGATCTTCCCGGAACGCAGCTATTTGAGGAGTTTTGTCAGGATGTTATCCATCAGTGGGGATTGCCGGATAAGCTGGTTCGGGCTGCTGTGAGTAGCCTTAAACCAACCACGGTTCTCAAACGCCCTCGATTTCGCCTAGAGTTATCCAATGGGCAATCAGTCATCGCTCGTCGGGTGGTTCTGGCGACGGGTGCAGGGAGGAAGATTGTACCGGATTGGGTGGATAAGATGACATCGGCTTATCCAACTGACCGATTATGCCATGCTCAAACTGTTGATTTACGGAACGTGCCGATAGTTGGTGAGCAGGTGTTGATTATTGGGGGTGGGTTGACGAGTGGACATTTAGCCGTGGGTGCAGCAGCACGGGGAGCGAAGGTGATGTTAATGTCGCGGCGTCGGCTTCAGGAAAAATGGTTTGATGCTGAACCGGGTTGGTTGGGACCGAAGTATCTCAAGGACTTTTGGGCTGAACCGGATTGGCACAGGCGGTGGGAGATGATTCAGGGAGCGCGAAATGGGGGATCAATGACGCCAAAGATGATGTTTCAGTTACGCCGCCTGGAACGGCAAGGTAAGCTGAGGTTTTATCCGGAATGCCAGGTGGTTGAGGCACGGTGGCAGGATAACCAGTGGCAGGTTGACTGTGATGATGGTCAAGTCTATGAATGTCAACGTATTTGGTATGCCACTGGAACTGGCTTTGATGCCACCGTTGACCCGTTACTTAAGGATGTTATTGACGCATATCCTGTACCGCTTGTCAAGGGTCTGCCCGTTTTAGACGAGCATCTGCGTTGGTCGGGTTGTGAATTATTTGTGATGGGAGGTTTAGCCGCACTCCAGATAGGACCCGTGGCACGGAACCTGTACGGTGGGAAAATGGCGAGCGATCGCATTGTACCCGCCTTAACCAAACCGACGCTGTATCATTCCTCTTCAGGCTAATTTTCACCTGTCATTAGTTTGAACGGAGTACAAGTTCCACCCAACCCTTTCGCGATCGCGCAGGTATTGTGTGTCATCATTCCGATATAGGTTGCCGTGTCACTATTTTGGGCACCCAGACTACCAACAAACAGTTTTTGGTCCCAAACCTTGACATTCGCTTCCCTAGCCACAGTCTCAATGGCGGTGGAATTGGTTGTGGTTTCCACAAAAATCGTGGGAACCTTGGCTTGTTCAATGGTTCCTACCAATTCCTTTACCCGTGCGGCTGAGGGGGTTTCTTCGGTACTGAGTCCTTGTAGCGATTCCGCCGCTTCAAATCCATAAGCGTTGACATAATAAGCCAAAGCATCATGAGTGGTGATAATTTTACGTTTTCCTGAAGGAATTGTTTCCACTTGTGCGTTGACCCAGGTATCTAACTGGTCGAGTTGGGTGGTTAACTGTTGGGCATTTTCCGTATAAAAGTCAGCCTGATCGGGATTAATCTCTGTCAGTTGGTTGCGAATCACATCGACCATCGCTATGCTGTTTTGCACATCATGCCAAACATGGGGATCGGGAACGTTTTCCCCCTTATCGGCGGCATGGTGTTCTTCATGATCTGAGTGTTCACCTTGTTCCTTTTCCCCGTGATCATGGTGATCTCCATGATGATCATGGTGATGTGCTTCTCCCTCCAGGGGATTGGGGACAGCTTCCTCAAATACAGCAACGATAGGGGCTGATGTATTGCTGGCTTCAATTAATCCCTCAACGCCTGGTTCTCCATCATAGCCACCATAAAGGATCAGTTGTGCGGTTTCAACGGCTTTGCGATCCGATGGGGTTGATCGGTAGGTGTGAGGATCTTGGTTCGGATCTAATAAACAGTTGAGTTGAATGGTGTCTTGGGCAATTTCTTCAGTTAAATTGCAAAGGACGCGATGAGACACCACTACACTGGGTTTCTCACCTGATGTCCCATCTTCTGTTGGCGAAACCGTTGTCTGGTTGGTTTGAACACACCCTGTCAGTGCGATCGCTAATGCCAATACCTTACTATTCCAGCCGTTCAAGGTTTGGTTGAATACATACTTTAGCATAGTCAAGCTCCTGAAACCGAGAGACAATTATAATGATAATCATTCTAAATAGATAATCGTTCTAAATATTGGAGTTGAAACGGATGCCGACAGCTATATCCCCAATACGGCTCGCCAGGAGTTCTCATGTATTTTCCTCTCCCCCAGCTTCCCCAGCTTCCCTATCCCTTCTCAAAGCGTGAAATCATGGCAATCGCTATCCGATAAGCTGAAAGCAGAATTTGTTAATGGTAGTCATTCTCACAGACAGGTCGTAATGCTCGAAGTTCATGATTTGGCAGTCAACTACCGAAATACCTGGGCAATCTCCGGTGTTTCCTTTTCCATCCAACCCGGACAGTTAACGGTACTGTTGGGACCTAACGGTGCTGGGAAAAGTACGATTATTAAAGCAATTCTGGGACTCATTCCCCTCACCAGAGGGGTAGCCACATTTCACGCCAAGCCCCTGAAAAGCCAACGAAAACGGGTTGCTTACGTACCACAGCGCACCCAAATTGACTGGAATTATCCGGTTACCGTCTGGAATGTGGTGATGATGGGGCGCACTATCCACACAGGTTGGTTTAAAAATCCATCTCGTCAATCCCAGGAGATTGTTCAGGATGCATTAGAACGGGTGGGCTTGTTTGAATACCGTCATCGTCAAATTGGCGAACTATCGGGTGGACAACAACAACGAGTATTTTTGGCAAGGGCGTTGGCGCAACAGGCAGAATTGTTTTTTTTTGATGAGCCGTTTGCTGGGATTGATCAAAAGACAGAAGAGATTATTTTTGAGATTTTTCAAGACTTAAAGTTTCAAAATAAAATGATATTGGTTATTAGTCATGATTTGGGGGAAACCTTGGAGCAATATGATCAAATATTACTATTAAATAAGGAGCTAATTGCTGTGGGTTCAAAGTCAGAAGTCTTGACAACTGAAAACCTTAAGAAAGCCTATGGTAAACTCATGAGCCTGGTTGTTGCCTAATGTCAATGCAGAAAACTCTAGGGCAAAAAAACAGAGTATAAGTACCTGGGAATAAATTCTGTTTGCTGTACTAAGTAGTCGGACAAAAGAAAACGGTACTGTGTTAAGTTTTGCAAGTTGCCTTCAAACCCTTACTGCTCCCTGTTCCCTGTTCCCTGTTCCCTAATCTCAACCGTTCACTTTAATTGTGTCCACCTACTTAAACAATCAGCAAAAATTGACATCCGGTAAAGCTAAAGATACCATAATACGGATTTTCAGGAAAAATTCATACCAATAGGAAACCAACAATCAATGAGGTGGATAGGATGTGGGATTGGTTAATTGAACCACTTCAGTGGGGATATATGCGTGACGCCATAGCGATTGCGGTGCTGCTGGGAATTTTAGGCGCAGTCGTGGGGAGTTATTTGATTGTGCAACAGATGATCATGATCGCTCATGTGATCGCCCATGCTGTTCTACCTGGACTATCCATCGCCTTTTTTGTGGGGGAACAATTTCTGTCTCTGGGGGCGTTTATCGCGGGAACGTTGAGTGCTTTAGTGGTGGCTGGTATTCATCAGCGATCGCGAGTTAAGGTAGATGCAGCCATGGCATTAACCTTAACCAGTTTTTTGGGCTTAGGAGTTATCCTAATTACCCTCTTAGAAACAAATCAATTTGACCTCAGTTCTATTCTATTTGGTGATATTTTAGGGGTCAGAACCAGCGATGTCTGGCATACGCTCATCATTACCGTCATCGTTTTACTGTTAACCAAACTGTTTTACAAAGAACTCCTTTTTTACACCTTTGACCCCCTCGGCGCTCAAGCCAGTGGTTTACCCGTCACCACCATGTATTTCGGCTTTGTCTGCGCCATTACCTTGACGATTGTCGCCAGTATGCAAACCGTGGGCGTGCTGCTGGTTATCTCCCTCCTGGTTGGTCCTGCCATTACTGCCTATCTTTTGGTCAAAGAATTGCATCAGATGATGGGATTAGGGGCAATAATTGGTGTGATTGCGGGTGTTACGGGGATGTATTTAAGCTATTACCTGGATTTGCCATCGGGACCCGCGATCGTCATGGTTGTCTTTAGTTTCTTTATTCTGGCATTTTTATTCAGTCCCACCCAGGGAATTTTAACCGAACCCGAAACCCTCCGTTGGATTGCCAAAATCCTGCAACCGCTCAAACTCTGGAAACGCTGAGGCTCTCCCTGTTGTGACCGCTAACTGGGGGTTCTATAAGTTAGAATCCAGTCCGCGCAGGCGGACGAAAGTTTGTGTAGCAGCGATTTCAATCGCCATGGCAAAAAAGGGTTTTCAAAGCGGATTTGGTATGAAATGTATCTATCGACTGATTCAAGATCACCTCATATCCTCCTTTAGCTTGGCGTCAGCAATAACGGTGGATTGGTAAGTTAAAGAAAGATACAACAGAGCCTTAAACCCGAAGAGGGAACATTCAATATCAATAAAGGAGGATAACTCTACATGGATAGTAATAAGCAATTTTTGGATAAAAATAATCAACCTATTGAACCTACTGCCAATCAACCCGATGAATCTTCGTCCAATCAAGACAATCAAGGTAAGGGTATAGTTGGCGCTGGTGTAGCTGGCGCAGCCGTTGGCGCTGTAGTTGGTGGTCAAGTGGCTGGCAAACGAGGTGCAGTCGTGGGTGCTGTTACAGGCGCTGTAGCGGGTGGTTTGACGGCTAAGGCTACCCCGGAGGATGCACCGGATAAACTTAAAGGTGCTGCGGATAAGGCAGCCGATAAAGTGCAAGATGCGGCTGAACAAGCCAAGCCAGCTATTGAAAATGCCGCTAACCAAGCGAAAAGTGCTACGGAAAAAGCAGCCGACAAGGTAAAAGATGCGGCTGAGAACGCTAAGCCAGCTATTGAAAGTCAAGCTGACAAAGCCAAAAGTGCTGCGGTGAAGACAGCCGACAGGATTCAAGATGCGGCTGAGAATGCTAAACCTTCACTCCAGAGTAAAGCCGACCAAGCCAAAAATGCGGCGATTGGTGCAGCCGATAACGTTCAAAACAAGGCAGAGAAAGCAAAGCCATCGAATCAAAATAATCAAGATGGTAAGGTAGTGGCAGAACAAGAACGTATTATTGTGGAACCCGACCCAACGGCGGTAGTCGCGGCAAAACCTGTCACTGCTGTGGGAAAAAACGTCGCAGAAACAGAGGTGACGCAGGTTGAGGTTAAGCCAGAAACACCTGAAATACCTGACATTGACAAGCAAACATCCTCTGCCCGGAACAGGAAATGGTAGGATAACTATTCCTAGTGGAACAAAGGGGGAAAGGGATTCAGTTATCCTTTTTCCCCTTTACTCAGATGGTTAGTAAGCTGAGGCTAAGTCTGTGTTTTCGGTGTAGCCAAAATTTACACTTTTTTGTTTGTGCCTTATCATCGCATTGAAGTAAATCCTGAAGTATATCAACCGCCATAGCGGTTAGGACACATCATTTATGTAGAGACGCGCCATGGCGCGTCTCTACAATGGTGCTTATTATAAAGGGGTGTGCTATGCCCCTTTATATATTCTCTGGTGCCATCATCTATTAGTGGCTAAATTGCGTCCTTCTAATGTAGATTCAGCAGAAGGAGCTTTGGAAGAATTGCAGAGAATCATTAGGCTCAAATAGCTTGAGTTTTACCTTTATCTTATTTGTTGACCTTATTCTTCCTTCTCGAATGCTCTTGCTTGAGTCCAACTCCAAAACCTAAGGCGGCAGCTGAACCAAGAAGTGTCAGGGGTTCAGGAACAGGAGTATTGTTAGTCACTTTGTAGGAGAGCGAATCACTGAAGTCTCCATTGATCAAAGTTGCTCCTCCAGTTACCATTCCACCACTTTCCTGGGGAAGTGATAGTATGTCGAATAGAGTGACACTCTGAGTCGGCTGTGCAGAATTGCTGAACAGAATTTGGGAACCATTATTTTCAAATTCACCCTGATCAAAAAAGAGGAAATCCCCCATCTCTAGAGAAACCGATTCAATTGCATCCATTGAATCGTTCGTGGTGAAGTAACCTATATCTACGTTGTTTATTGTTGTTGACCCCCCCAGTGCTGGTGATACAACGTCTATACCATTGATTCGTAAATCATATTTCATTGAAGCGGCTGTAGCCGGGGATACATTGACCATCGTTACGGTAGCGGCAGTGGTAGCAACCGTTAAGGCAGACAGCCACGGTGAGTAGCTAAATTTCATAAATTGGAAACCCTGTAGTAAGTGAAACAACTGTGACAATTAAATGACTAATAAAGGAATGTTTCCTCTATCTTTAGAAGTATTTATAAGACCATACTTATTTGTCTTTGTCAAGTTAATCTCATTTATTATTCTTTATGCTTTATATAAGTTATAATTTTAACAATACACAGATTTTGTATTGCAAGTTGCATTTTATAGCTATAACTAGAACTAGCAATTATATGCCAGAAACAGGATGTATGATTAGGCGTCTAGGTATTTATTCAGTGAGAGGATAAAGTCATAATTTCTACAGGGATTCGGAAGATAATTTTGGCGAAGTGAGATAAGCCAAACTTAAATTTAAGCGATCGCGGCAACTCTTGCCAGGATACTGGCACAAAGCCAAAGCGCCTGTAGAACTGGGCGAGGCGTGTTCCTAAGCATTCCAGATACAGGGGGTGGCTGGCTTGGTGAATCAGATGCTGCGTCAGCAACGTTCCCAAACCGCGATCGCGCCACTCTGGGACAACCACTAAACTGCCTAACTCCTGGGCGTCAGCAAACTGGCGTAACTGTCCACATGCTACCACCTGTCCCTCGCATTCAATCACCCAGAACTGTTGCCATCGTAATTGCGTCGGATCAAGTTTTGCCCCCAGTACCAATCGGAAAATCACGCCCCGATCTCCAGAATTGGCGCGTCGGAGGACACAGTTGGTGGGTAGAGACGGTTGACTTGTATGCATGTAGGATAATTTAGGGGTGCGATCGCTGATTTTAATGGTTCGAGAGTACCCGAAACCTGATACATTTACCGAGTATCGGCAAGCAACATTTATGGATTGACTATGAAAGTCTTGGTTATTGGCGGCGATGGTTATTGTGGGTGGGCAACCGCCCTGCATCTATCCAACAAAGGATATGACGTCGGGATTATGGATAACCTGGTGCGTCGTCACTGGGATATGAAACTAGGTGTAGAAACGCTGACGCCAATTGCACCGATTCAACAACGTATCCAGCGTTGGCAGGATCTGACGGGTAAATCCATTGACTTGTTCGTGGGGGATATTACCGACTACGATTTCCTGATTAAATCCCTGCATCAGTTTGAACCGGAGGCAATTGTTCACTTTGGCGAACAACGTTCTGCCCCATTCTCGATGATTGACCGCGAACATGCGGTGCTGACTCAGGTGAATAATGTCGTAGGCACATTAAATATTCTCTATGCCATGCGACAAGACTTCCCTGATTGCCATTTGGTCAAACTGGGGACGATGGGTGAATATGGCACGCCGAATATCGATATCGAAGAAGGCTATATCACCATCGAACATAATGGGCGTAAAGATACCTTACCCTATCCCAAACAGCCTGGTAGCTTCTACCACCTGAGCAAAGTCCATGATAGCCATAATATCCACTTTGCTTGTAAGATTTGGGGACTGCGGGCGACGGATCTGAATCAGGGCGTCGTTTATGGCGTCTTAACCGAAGAAACGGGAATGGATGAGATGCTGATTAACCGCCTCGACTACGATGGCGTTTTCGGTACCGCCTTAAACCGTTTCTGTATTCAGGCGGCGGTAGGTCATCCCCTAACAGTCTATGGTAAAGGGGGACAAACCCGAGGCTTCTTAGATATTCGGGATACGGTGCGCTGTGTCGAACTCGCGATCGCAAATCCAGCTGATCCGGGTCAATTCCGCGTCTTTAACCAGTTCACGGAAATGTTCAGTGTGGGCGACTTAGCCGTGATGGTGAAAAATGCGGGTACCCATTTGGATATCGATGTGGATATTAAGCACCTGGATAACCCACGGGTGGAGTTAGAACAGCACTATTTCTACGCCAAAAATACTTGCCTGTTAAGTTTAGGACTCCAACCCCATTACCTATCTGATTCCCTGATTGATTCCTTACTGAACTTTGCCAGCAAGTACAAGCACCGTGTAGATGAAAAACAAATCTTACCCAAGGTGTCTTGGCGGCGATAACTCACTCGACTATCGGTTCAGGATTCAGGCTTACGGTAGGAAGACATAAAACATCCAGAAAATGGGGTTTCGCTGGTTGATGTTTCTGTTTTTTCCATCCAAATCAGTCTAGAGGCGTTCATCATAATTACTGAACCGATGGTTTCAATCATCTGCTGTATGTTCCGATAGCTTGTCATCATGATGATCAAATCGGCAATTCTGCTCGTGTTTGTCGTCTTACCGGGTTTCGCTGCTTCTGCCCTCAGTGCTTATTATCTTGTGCCAGAATGGGTAGAATTAGAGCGTCATCATGCTTATTACCAGAAGTTGTCTCAATCTCCGTCTTCGACAATGCGGGATCTATCCATCGCCCAAGCCGCAGAAAACAGACATCGAATCAATTGTTTTGCTGAAGGTGTGGGCGTTTTATTAGGGGGAATTATTGCTGCCATTGGCATTCATGGACTCTGTACGTTACCGCTCAAAAACGCTGAAGATCCTTAGTTGTTTTAGCGGGTATCTTATTAAAACCGAGGTCACGCTTTAGTTGCTCTAAACTAAAGAACTCTCTCCAGAAGCCGCCCCGTCCCCTGTTTAGCTCCCCCTTCCGCCCCCTTAAAAAGGGGAAAATCCTAAGCACCTTCTCGCGTTTGCAATAACACTCCGCACACAGTCACACGATTATGCGAATTGCCTTATTCACTGAAACCTTTTTGCCCAAAGTTGATGGAATTGTCACGCGACTGCGGCATACGGTTGACCATTTACAACGGAATGGTGACCAGGTTCTAGTTATTTGCCCTGATGGTGGACTCACAGAACACAAAGGTGCCAAAATTTATGGCGTTTCGGCTTTTCCATTACCTTTATATCCCGAACTGAAACTGGCATTACCTCGACCCGCGATTGGTATGGCGTTAGCTGAATTTAAGCCGGATGTAATTCATGTGGTGAATCCGGCGGTATTAGGGTTAGGGGGACTCTATTATGCTAAAGCGATGCAAATTCCTTTAATCGCGTCCTATCATACTCATTTACCCCAGTATCTTCAGCATTATGGGTTAGGCATGTTAGAACCTGTGATGTGGGAATTAATTAAGGCAAATCATAACCAAGCCCAGCTTAATTTATGTACCTCAACGGCAATGGTGGAGGAATTGAGAGGGCGAGGGATTCAACACTTGGATTTGTGGCAACGGGGAGTGGATACAGAGACATTTCGTCCCAGTTTGGCGTCTGAGGACATGCGATCGCACTTGTCCCAAGGACACCCAGAAAGTCCCTTATTGCTGTATGTGGGGCGGCTGTCGGCGGAAAAGGAAATTGACCGGATTAAACCCGTTCTGGAATCGATTCCCGGTGCGCGTTTGGCATTAGTGGGGGATGGACCCCATCGCAGCGCCCTAGAAAAACATTTTGCTGGAACTCCCACCCATTTTGTTGGGTATCTGACGGGAGAAGCTTTAGGATCTGCCTTTGCGTCGGCGGATGCGTTTATTTTCCCCTCCCGTACCGAAACCTTGGGGTTAGTTTTACTCGAAGCGATGGCGGCGGGGTGTCCCGTGGTGGCGGCGCGTTCTGGGGGAATTCCCGATATCGTCACCGATGGGGTGAATGGCTACCTGTTTGATCCTAGAGATGAACAAGGCGCGATCGCAGCCACTCAACGTCTATTTCAGGAACAAACCGAACGGGAAACCTTACGCCAAAACGCTAGGGCGGAAGCGGAACGATGGAGTTGGTCAGCCGCCACCCGTCAGTTACAACAATATTATCAGGGCGTGGTATTGTCGCGATCGCTCTTACCTGCGGCTTGATTAGGGGTTGCTGAATAAGTCTTGTGGCGGGAATAGGCAACACCTCGACTTGCAATCAGAGGGTAGTGGCACGGCATTGCCGTGCCTTCTTATATAGCTCTTATATCTCTCCAAATATTATTATTATTATTCTTTAATAAACTAGCTCCTAAAGATTTAAATACCAAACCTTTAGAAGCCAATACACCTAAACTATCCTTAATAATATCATAACCCGGAATCACCGAGTTTGGTGTTGTAAAATGTTGGATTTTGTGTGAGAACCACTCCATATAGTCTGTCTTTGATCAAAAAAAATTACCAAATACAAGGACAAATAATCTAGCTTACTTCTCACAGAGAAACGAGAATGACATAAAACGTAAGACGAATGACGAATGACGAATGACGAATGACAAATTACACAGGTAACTCAATCACAAACTCTGTACCTTGCCCTAATAACGATTTACAATGAATCTCACCCTTATGTCGCTCCACGATACTGGTGTGGGCAACCGATAAACCTAATCCTGTGCCTTGACCAATGGTTTTGGTAGTAAAAAATGGGTCAAATATGCGCGATTTAATCTGACGATCTATCCCTACACCATTGTCGGTAATCCGAATAATAATTTTATTGATATCCGGTTGATTTTGAACGGTAATAAAATCGGTACAAATCCGAATCTTAGGAATAAAGTTTGTATCCTGCTGCATTCGTACTTCTAAAGCATCAATCGCGTTACTCAAAATATTGATAAAGACCTGATTCAACTCTCCAGGATAGCAATCAATTAGGGGTAGATCATCATACTCTCGCATCACCCGAATCGCGGCTCGGTTCGGCTGTTTTCTCAGGCGATGTTGTAAGATCATTAGGGTACTTTCGAGACCCTGGTGAATATCGGCTTTTTTGTAGTCCGATTCATCTAAACGGGAGAAGTTTCGCAAGGATTGAACGATTCCCTGAATTCTTGCCGATCCTTCTTGCATGGAATCCAATAATTGTATAAAGTCTTGCTGAATAAAATCGAGTTCTCTATCAACAATATAGTCTTGAATTTCCTGAGGCGGTGTAGGATAAAATTGCCCGTAGAGGTAAATTAGCTGCAAAAGATCATAGATATACATCCGGGCGGGGTTAATATTGCCAGCAATGAAGCTAACCGGATTATTAATTTCATGAGCAATCCCAGCAACTAACTGACCCAAGGATGCCATTTTTTCCTTTTGGATGAGTTGGACTTGGGTTTGTTGCAATTCGCTGACAGTGAGTTCTAAGGTTTCGGCTTTTTCGCGCAGTTTAGCTTCACTGAGACGTAAATCTGATTCTGCTTGTTTACGGGGGGTAATGTCGGTGACGCGGACTAAATGGAGGGTTTTATCCGCCACTTTAATTCGCTTGACCGCTAAACTTCCCCAAAATAACCGTCCTTTTTTGCTCACATATTCTAGTTCTCGACTCCAAAATCCATACCTCTGAATTTCATCAACGATAGACTCTAGGTCATCGGGATGAAATGGTTCTTTTTGAAGCGCCTGTCCTTCGATATTTAGTAATTCAACTTTGCTGGTGACTTCAAATAACTCGATTGCCCGTTGGTTGCAGTCTAGAGTTAAAAGGGTATCTGGATCAACTAAAAAAATAGCATCGGCTGATTCATTGAAAATCGCTTGCCATAAATCCCGCGCCCGGATAATTTCTGCCTCGGCGTGTTTCCGTAGAGTAATGTCCCGGACAATGGCAATAATTTCCTGGGAATTACAGGCAATAATCCGCGCTTCATACTCGCTGAGTTGCCCGTTAATTGTCAACTGATACTCACAGGTTTGAAGTTGACCGGAGAGAATAGCCTGCTGGGAGGCTTGCTGTAAACGTTGAGTTACGTCTGGCGGCAAAATATCCTGGGGTTTTTTACCGATAAATACCTCGGGTGGCGCGACAGGAATGATACCTTTGGCGGGTTTGAAATCAACAAATGTACCATCAGCACGACAGCGGAACATCATGTCGGGAATGGCATCTAATAAGGCTTGATTGGTATCCGCCACTTTTTGCAATTTGGCTTTAATATGTTGGCGCTGGGTAATATCGAGAATGATGCCATCCCATATTAGCGTCCCGTCAGACAGGCGCATCGGTTTAGCTTTTCCCTGACACCAGCGAATTGTCCCAGATGGTGTTAAAATTCGCCATTTCATACACCAGGATTCTAAGGTTTTAGCGGAATGGTTGATGGATGCAACATAAGCACTGTAGTCGTCGGGGTGAATCCTGTCCCAGATTAATTGAGGGTTGTCTTGAAGGGCTTCGGGTTCTAAGTCAAAGAGTTCCCGAACGCCAGAACTGATGTAGGTAAATTGATGACGACCATCGGGATATTGATAATATTGATAAATTACGCCCGGTATCGTTTCCGTCAGCTTTTGGAACCGCGCCTCGGACTGGGATAACGCCGCTTCTGCTTGTTTAAGGGCGGTAATGTCCCGTTGTACCCCGATAAAATGGGTGACGTTTCCATCACTATCTCGTACTGGGGAAATCGATACGTGATTCCAAAATAGTGTACCGTCTTTCCGATAGTTTCGCAGGGTGACATGACAGTCTCGTTGTTCCTGAAGGGCTTGGCGTATTTCCTGCAATTCGGGTTGATGGGTATCCTCTCTCTGGAGGAAGCGGCAATTTTGACCGAGAAGTTCAGCTTGGAAGTAGCCCGTCATCTGTTCAAAACTCGGATTGACGTAAACCAGGGGATGATCAGGGGCTTGAGCATCCGTAATCACGATACCATTACTTGCCGCCGCGATCGCCCGTTCGAGCAGGTGTAATTTTTCTTCGGTCTGTTTGCGGGCGGTGATATCATGAGCAACGGTATAAATTAACCCTTCTTCAACTACTGGCGTTGCACTCCAGAGTAACCACCGATAAGACCCATCTTTACAGCGATAACGATTCTCAAAATTAATCGTGGAAACGCTATTATGCACTAGCTGTTGGGCTTCCCGTTGAGTGGCGTCTTGGTCATCGGGATGGACAAAATTCAGATAAGGTTGACTCAAGAGTTCCGAGAGAGAGTAACCCAAGGTCGTTTCCCAAACTGGATTTAACTGTTTAAAATAGCCATCAAACCCAGCAATACAAAGCAGATTCATGGACAGGTTAAAGAAACGCTCCTGTTGATGTTCGGGGAGTTGTAGGGGTGGAGCAATAATTGGCGTATTCCAGTTAATTTTATCAGCATCGCATTGACAGGCGAACTCTAATTGATCTGATGTTGGCTGGGTAGATTGTCCGTTTCCATTCTCGTCCGGAATCAACGCTGAGGATTTAGAGAGGAGAGAGTGGCAAAATTCGTTCTTGTCTTCCCTGCTTGGTTTCTCCTCTGTGTCTTGGTTCTGTCGATTCCGCACCTGTTGGCGGGCGATGGCATAGTGTAGGGAACGGATAAGTTGAGAATTATCGAATTTTCCTTTAATTAAATAATCCTGAACCCCAGCTTGAATCAGTTGCAATGCTAACGCTTCATCCTGTGCTGCACCGAGGACGACAATGGGAATTCTGGCATGGGTTGGACTTTTTTCACTATACTCCTGAAGTCGGGCGATCGCATCCAGCCCCTGTGCTGGGCTAGTATCCTGTTCCTCTAAGCGATAATCATATCCGTCGCTCTCCTGAACGCCTTCTGTCTTTTTTTTCTTTGATATCTGACCCAAATCGATTAAAATAATATTAATTTTCTCTTGCTGCAAATGTTCTAGGGCGGCATTAAGACTTGCCACCCGAATGAGCGATAGGTTCGGATTCTGATTATCCAGGAAAATGCCTTGAATCTGTTGGGCGATTTCCGGGTCATTTTCCAAAAACAAAATTTGCCAATTTGCAGGATTCATCGGTATTTAAATTTTGCTGGTTATCTGGCATTTTTTGAGTTGAGAAATAATTGGTACTGACCGTTCAGTTATTCACGGTAGTGTAAACGCTGACGTGATCCGCACAGACACAACAGAATCATCAGTTAGAGAACGGCACGATAGCAGCGTAAAAAATCTCAATAGATGCTTCGTTCAAAACTCAGTGACCCCTGAAAAATACTTCAGTTTTTGATGGCGAACGATAACAGCTACGGGAATATTGCCCGACTCGACCATCAACTTTTAGCCCAAAACCCTAGTATTTTTTAGTTTAACTTATTTTATTACAGCTTATTAACTTAGTACATAATAGCTGTGTAAAAGTTGTATGAACATAAATATTAAGCCATTAGTCATCTATCTCGATGCATATTCTAAAACACAAACCTGTTATGAATTGTTATAAAAAGTTAGGTATTGGGGAAGGAGCAGCAAAATAATGGATGTAGAGCAAGCGCTGATCCTGATCGATCAAAGCCTGCAACCGGAAGGCTTAACCGATATACAAGAACTGATCTTCCGACAATGTTGGCAGGGTAAGAGCTATTATGACATCGCCCAAGAGTTTGATTATGATGCGGGGTACTTGCGGATTGCGGGTTCCCAGCTTTGGCAACAACTCAGCTTGGCTTTGGGAGAAAAAGTCACCAAAGCCAATCTACAGTCAGCACTCAGACGTAGAATGAATGCCAGTCTGCAAGCCTCTATCCTCAATCCACCGCTAACTAAACCCGACTATCCGGGAAGTCCGGTTCCTTACCAATCCCCCTTTTATATCCAACGCCCTCCCATTGAATTAGAGTGTTGCACTGAACTGGTGCAACCAGGAGCGTTATTGCGAATCAAAGCGCCAGAACGGATGGGAAAAACCTCACTGGTGGGGTATCTGCTAAATTTTGCTAAAAACCAAGGCTATAAGACTGTTTGCTTGAGCTTTCAACAAGCTGATGATGTAGCGATGAACGATTTAAATAGTTTTCTGCGTTGGTTTTGTAAAAGTATTAGTTGGCGGCTGGAATTACCCCCTAAGTTAGAAGACTATTGGGATATGGAGACAGGGTTGGCAAAGTCAAACTGTACTCGATACTTTGAGCGGTACATATTACCCCAGTGTCATACGCCCCTAGTTATGGCATTAGATGATCTTGATCAACTCTTTATGTATCCTCAGATAGCCAGAGAGTTTCTCCCCTTATTACGAGTGTGGCATGAATATGCCAATGAGTCAGAAATTTGGGAATCGTTACACACTGTCGTGGCTCATTCAACGGAAGTGTATGTGCCACTGAGAGTCAATCAATCTCCGTTTAATGTCGGATTTCCAATTAGTTTACCGGAGTGGGATGCTCAACAGGTAAAGGTGTTGGCACAAGCTTATGAGTTGAACTTGGCGGACAGGGAAATTGAAGACCTGATGGCAATGGTGGGAGGATATCCGTATCTGGTTCAATTGGCTCTTTATACTGTGTACCATGACAATATAACGTTAGCGCAGTTATTACAAGAGGCGCTGACAGCATCGGGGATTTATAATAATCATTTGCGACGGTTAGCTAGTTTGATTACGACACCTCAGTTGGCTGATGCGGTGAGGCAAGTGATGGGTGCGGATGAGACGGTTTTAAGTGATTCCTGTTTGGCTTATAAATTAAATAGTTTAGGGTTGATTAAGTTGAAGGATAATAAAGCGACGCCCAGTTGTGAGTTATACCGTCAGTATTTTTGTTCTTAGCGTTATCAGTTATCAGTTATCAGTTATCAGTTATCAGTAGGGGCGACCCGCTGGTATTACTGAACAAATCTCTTCCACTCAATTGAATCGGGTCGCCCGTTTTTTGACGTTATAAGTAGGTAGAATATGTTGAGTTTATCTGTCGCTAATTCCTGCTCATCTAACTGAATATAAGGCTAAAGCCCTTACTACAAACGACAAATGACGAATGACAAATGACGAATTTAACTCGTTTGACTCGATATTATAAAGTGGGTGGGGGGTTAAAATATAACCATCCTACCTACGTTCAGCGAGCGGCTGATGACCAATTGTATGAAGCGCTGCTAGCGGGAAATTTTTGCTATGTGTTTAACACCAGACAAATGGGGAAATCCAGTTTGCGAGTGCGAACGCTTCATCACCTCAAGGCTAGGGGGTTCCATGGTGCTTCGATTGATTTAACCAATCTAGGAAGTGAGACGATTACGCCTAGTCAGTGGTATCGGGGACTTTTGTATGAATTAGTCAATAAGTTTCCCCAAATCCAAGGGTTTAACCTGAAAACCTGGTGGGATGCTCATGATGATTTATCCCTGATTCAACTATTAAGTCGATTTATTGAAACGGTTTTATTGGTTCATATTCCTAAAGGAAATATTATTATCTGTATTGATGAAATTGATACCGTTATAGGTTTAAATTTTCCCACAGATGATTTCTTTGCCTTAATTCGATATTTTTATAATCAACGGTCAGAGAATTCAGTCTATCAGCGGCTTACGTTTGCTTTGTTTGGAGTGGCGACGCCCTCGGATTTAATTGCCGATAAAAAACGCACACCGTTTAATATTGGCAAAGCGATCGATTTGCGCGGATTTCAGATATCGGAGGTGGAACCGTTAGCCGAAGGATTGAACCACAAAGCTGAACACCCGATGGTGGTTCTACAGCGAATTTTAGACTGGACAGGAGGACAACCCTTTCTCACCCAAAAAATCTGCCAGTTAGTTGCTAAATCTCCTAACATTATTGAGGCGGGTGAAGAAGCAGAAATTATCGACAAATTGGTGTTAGAACGCCTGCTGTCGGACTGGGAATCGAATGATGAACCGGAACATCTACGCACGATTCGCGATCGCGTCCTGGTTAATCCCCAATTAACCAACCGAGTTTTTGGGATTTATCAGCAATTACTTCAAGGTATTTCTATTCCCAGTGATGACAGTCGAGAACAGATTGAATTGTTGCTTTCGGGGTTAGTCGTTAAGCAACAAGGCTATTTGCGGATTAATAATGCTATTTATCAAGCTGTCTTTAATCTCAACTGGGTACAAGCACAATTGAGTCAATTGCGTCCCTACTCTCAAGCAATTGAGGCGTGGATAAGCAGCCATCAACAGGATACTTCCCGACTGTTACGGGGACAAGCCCTACAAGATGCGCTACTGTGGTCTCAGGGAAAGCGTTTAAGTGATGTAGATTATCAATTTTTGGCAGCGAGTCAAGATGCAGAACGCCAAGAGATTGAAGGAGTCTTACAGGTACAAAAAGAACGGGAACAATATTTTCGCACGATTGCCGATGCTGTACCGCAAATCGTATGGATTATTGAAGCGGATGGGAAATTATCCTATATTAATCAGCGCGGATTGGATTATTTAGACTGTACCTTGGAACAGGTAAAAGACTGGGGACGATTTGTATTTTGCCATCCAGAGGATCAAGCGCGATCGCAAGCTGCTTGGCAACATTGTTTCCAAACCGGAGACCCCTATCAGGTGGAAATTCGCCTCAGAGATAGTCAAGGGAACTACCGTTGGTTTTTGCAACGAGCAACTCCGCTGCGGAGTCCCGATGGAAAACTTGTAAAATGGTTTGGCACCAGTACTGACTTAGATGAAATTAAGCGCATTGAAGAGGCAAAGCGACTCAAAGAAGTAGAAGCGCGACTGGTTGAGGAACACAAACGCTTGCTGCAAGAACATAAAATCACCCAACTGCAACGGGGTTTATTAGCTACGGTGACTGTGGCGTTTGTGGTAGCCAGTGGGTTAGGATTATTTACCCGGTTTCAGAAGCGTCAACTCGCCGTGAGGGAGGTGCAAGCGCTGACAATTTCTGCCGAAGCCTTGTTTGCCTCAGATAATCACTTGGGGGCATTATTTACAGCCATTAAAGCATGGCGGCGATTGCAAAATCTAGCAGTTGTCACTCCTTCTTTACAGGCTAAAACCGAGCAAATCCTGCGCCGCAGTGTCTTTCAAGCCGACCAATCCAATCAATTGTTAGCCAATAAAAATGCCGCCCAAACTGTTGCCATTAGTCCTGATGGTCAACTCATTGCCACTGGGGGTCAAGATAAAATGATTAAACTCTGGCGTCGAGATGGCAAGCTTCTGGCAAGTTGGAGGGGACATGAGGATATCGTCATGGATGTTGAATTTACTCCTGACGGTCAACGACTCGTTTCTGCCAGTTGGGATCAGACGATTAAGCTGTGGCAGCTAGATGGTACAGTGTTACAGACATTCCAGGGACATCAGGATTTAGTCCGGTCGATTGCCATGAGTCCAAATGGTGAACACCTTGCCTCAGGGAGTGAAGATGGCACCGTGAAGCTGTGGCGGTTAGATGGTACACTGCTCAACACCTTCATCGGACATGAGGGGGCGGTGTGGTCTGTGACGTTTAGCCCCGATGGGCAGATGCTGGCGTCTAGCGGTTTCGATAATACAATCAAGCTGTGGAGTTTGGACGGCACCCGACTCAAAACCATTAAAGGGGTTCATCAGGGAGATCAATCTTCGGAATTTGATCGCATTGTCAGTCTTGTTTTCAGTCCTGATGGTCAACGGTTAGCAGCCGGAACCTGGTATAACACGATTCAGATTTGGCAGCGTGACGGAACCTTGATACAAACGCTCAAAGGGCATGAAAGTACCGTTATCGATTTAGCCTTTAGTCCCGATGGGCAAACTCTTGCCTCCGCCAGTTGGGATGACACCATCAAACTCTGGTCAGTCGAGGGTACTCTGCTGCAAACCATTCAGGCAAATCAAGAGGGGATTTGGCAGATCACCTTTAGCCCAGACGGTCAAACCGTGATGTCATCGGGTGTTAATGGGACAATGCGCCTGTGGCGGTTCAACCCACCTAGTTTAACCCGACTTAGAGGTCATTCCAGTTCAGTGTGGGGAATTGATTTCTTCCCCGACAGTCAGAAATTAGTGTCAGCTAGCATCGATGCGACGCTCAAGCTTTGGCAACCCGATGGTACGCTGATCAAAACTCTGGAGGGACATCTCAATCAACTGTGGGGAGTTGATGTCAGTCCGGATGGTCGCTTGATTGCCTCAGGCGGTGAGGATACAACGGTTAGACTGTGGGGGGCAGAGGGTTCACTTCTGAGAACTCTGAAGGGACATCAAGATACCGTGTTTGAGGTGACGTTCAGCCCGGATGGTGAGTGGATTGCTTCAGCCAGTTGGGACAAGTCGATTAAAGTCTGGCGGATTGATGGCACATTATTAACCACGTTACTGGGACATGAGCATGAGGTGAACACGGTGGCTTTCAGTCCGGATGGTCAACTCCTCGTCTCTGGTAGTTCTGATACAACCCTTAAACTTTGGCAACGAGATAGTTCTGGAGGATTTGCTTCTCAACCGATACAAACCTTAACGGGGCATGATGATCAAGTTTGGGATATCGCCTTCCGTCCCGATGGTCAGCAGTTTGCCTCAGCCAGTGCAGATCGCACAATTAAGCTATGGACAAGAGACGGGCAGTTAATTAAAACCTTAACCGGACATCGCGATCGCGTCCAAAGTGTTGCCTATAGCCCTGATGGTCAATTTCTCGCTTCAGCCAGTTGGGATCACAGAGTTAAACTGTGGCGCAGTGATGGGACTTTAATCACTACATTACCGGGTCATCGCGATCGTGTCTTTGATGTTGCCTTTAGTCCTGATGGTCAGACTCTTGCATCTGCCAGTTTAGACCATACGGTGATTCTCTGGAAATTGGATCAGGTGGTGGATGTGAACAAGGTTCTCCAACAGGGCTGTGACTGGATACGAGATTATATCAAGACCAGTCCGGACGTTGAAGAGCGCGATCGTCACTTGTGCGATGATTGATTGGGGAATAACAGTTATCAGTTGTCAGTTTGGTGTAGGGGCGACCCGCTTGCATTAATGAACAACTCTCTTCCACTCAATTGAATCGGGTCGCCCTGTTTTAGCGTTAGTTAAAAGTAGGTAGAATCTATTGAGTTTATCTGTCACGAAATTCTGAGTATCCAACTGAATATAAGGCTAAAGCCTTTACTACGAACAACGAACAATTTCGGGTATTCCGGACTTAGTGGGCTAAACTATCTCTCCTCCACCCCTCTGCACCGCCGCTTCAATTGTTACAGCAGATGTAGCAGATGAATCAAAGTGTATGCTTTTGCGTATGATAAAATAATCAGTTTTTTAATTAACCGCTACGATGATCGTCTCGTTTAAGGAGAGAAACGATGTCACGAGCGACCATAGAATCCGTTCTTCAAGAAAAACGTCTGTTTAATCCACCGAGTCAGTTTAGCCAAGAATCCCATATTAAGAGCATGGAGGAGTATCAGCGCCTCTATGACCAAGCCAAAGCTGATCCAGAGGCATTTTGGGGTCAACTGGCAGAACAAGAACTGCACTGGTTCCAGAAATGGGATAAGGTGCTGGATTGGCAACCCCCGTTTGCTCAGTGGTTTGTCGGCGGTAAACTTAATATTTCGTATAACTGCCTCGATCGCCACCTGACCCCTGAACGACAG
Source organism: Coleofasciculus sp. B1-GNL1-01 (assembly GCF_040220235.1). Classification (NCBI taxonomy): domain Bacteria; kingdom Bacillati; phylum Cyanobacteriota; class Cyanophyceae; order Coleofasciculales; family Coleofasciculaceae; genus Coleofasciculus; species Coleofasciculus sp. B1-GNL1-01. The sequence goes on along the minus strand of NZ_JAVJTO010000023.1, from coordinate 26,467 downwards.
GACAAATTAGCCTTGATTTGGGAAGGCGAACCCGGAGACTCCCGGAGCTTCACTTATGCTCAGTTGCATCGGGACGTCTGTCAAATGGCAAATGTGCTTAAACAACTGGGCTTGAAAAAAGGCGATCGCGTGGGGATTTATATGCCGATGATTCCCGAAGCGGCGATCGCAATGCTGGCTTGTTTGCGAATTGGCACACCCCATACGGTAGTGTTTGGGGGGTTTAGTTCTGAAGCGCTCAAAGACCGACTCTTAGACGCCGAAGCCAAAGTCGTGATTACAGCGGATGGCGGTTGGCGCAAGGATGCGATCGTCCCGTTGAAAGAACAAGTAGACAAAGCCTTAACCGGGAATAGCGTTCCCAGCGTTCACAGCGTTCTAGTGGTGCAACGCACAGGTCAACCAATCAATATGGCATCGGGACGCGATCACTGGTGGCACGATCTGCGATCGGGTGTTTCTGGGGATTGTCCAGCCGAACCCATGGACAGTGAAGACCCCGCCTTCATTCTCTATACCTCCGGCACCACGGGTAAACCCAAAGGTGTGGTTCATGCCACAGGTGGGTATAACCTTTATACGCATATAACGACAAGATGGGTCTTTGATTTACACCCCTCAGATATCTTCTGGTGTACTGCTGATATCGGTTGGATTACGGGTCACAGTTACATTGTGTACGGACCCTTATCCAACGGTGCCACCACAGTTATGTATGAAGGGGCGCCCCGTTCCTCAAATCCCGGTTGTATGTGGGATGTCGTCCAAAAATACCGAGTCACCATTTTCTATACCGCCCCCACCGCGATTCGGCTATTCATGAAGATGGGCGAACATTTACCCAAAGCGCGAGACTTATCCTCGCTGCGATTACTGGGAAGCGTCGGTGAACCAATTAACCCAGCCGCTTGGATGTGGTATCACCGTGTCATTGGCGGCGAACGCTGTCCGATTGTGGATACTTGGTGGCAAACTGAAACGGGAGGAATCATGCTCACACCTCTACCCGGTGCCACACCCACGAAACCGGGTTCTGCCACTTATCCCTTCCCCGGAATTGTCGCTGATGTGGTGGATTTAGACGGCAATCCCGTAGAAGATAACCAAGGGGGCTACTTAGTGATTAAACAGCCGTGGCCCAGTATGATTCGTATGGTTCACGGCAACCCGAACCGATTCCGTCGCACCTATTGGGAACATATCCCGCCCAAAGATGGAGACTATCTCTACTTTAGTGGTGATGGCGCTCGTCGAGATCCAGACGGTTACTTCTGGGTTATGGGTCGAGTGGATGACGTGATTAACGTCGCCGGACATCGCTTGGGAACGATGGAAGTCGAATCGTCTCTGGTGGCTCATCCCGCCGTCGCTGAGGCTGCTGTAGTCGGGAAACCCAGTGAGGTGAAAGGGGAAGAAATCGTCGCCTTTATCACCTTAGAGGAAAATTACACCGCCAGTGATACCTTAGCCAAGGAATTAAAACAGCACGTTGCCCAAGAAATTGGCGCCTTGGCGCGTCCTGGTGAAATCAAATTCACCGAAGGATTACCCAAAACGCGATCGGGTAAAATTATGCGGCGGTTGTTGCGATCGCTCGCGGCGGGTCAAGAGGTAACAGGCGATACTTCAACCTTAGAAGATCGGAGCGTCCTCGACAGATTACGGGGTGGCGTTTAATGGGAAGGTGCTTGTAGAGATGTGCCATAGCACGTCTGGGAGCAGGTGAGATTGTAGCTGATCAATGTAGGTAGGGGCGCAAGGCTTGCGCCCTTACCCAGTTGACGCATGAAACCTATTCGCTCAAGCGATCGCCTTCTACAATGAAAGCATCAGACCAAATTCGAGGAGAACGTCATGGCAGCAGAGCGAGAATTTGATGATGCTCTACATGAAGCTGGCGTAGAGGCGGCTAATGTACTCAAAGAGTTTCTGAAGAATCCACCAGAAGGAGGCGCTGAAAACGACGCTAATATGGTCAAAGTTAAAGTTGCGCTTCAGGTATTGGCGATCGCCAATGATCTACCCACTCCCCCATTTTTTATCGATTCGAGCAATCAAGCTTAAAATAGCCGGAAAATCAGTTCCTACAATCAAAGACGTTTCGGCGGAACGTCTCTACCTTCTCCCGCCACACTTCGCGGACGTGAAGATCGCGGCGGGAGTTGTACAATCTAGCTTTGGCGACTTTTTCGATAGGGAATTTCAGAGTCAGTCAGGTTGGATTGGATAGGTTCGTAGTAACGGCAAGACTGACAAGGACCCTCTGGATTAACCGCACAACGCACAAGTTCAGAATTTGCATTATATTCACAACTCGCATCGCCCAGCACCCAGCGCCCATCAACCAAACTTTTCTCCGTTGGGCGCGGAGCCGATTGGACATACAAGGCAATTTTGTGCAAGCGGTAACGCCCAGATTTTAGAAGATAGCGATGGCGACGCTCTAAAACAGCGTAGGTTTGACCGTTATAGTCAAGATAATTACCCGGTTGGGGAGTCCAATCTAATCGGATATTACCCAGACTCTGACGCGATTGCGTCAGGATTAGCTCTGCCGGAAGAGACTCTGGCTCCATAGTGATAAGTGTGATGATGACTACACTTGGATGGTATCGCAATCATTGTTGTCATTTGTCTTATGTCATACTCGCTATCCTTGAGAAGCAAGCTACGTCATTTGGTCAGGGCGGGTTTTACAGCCAAGCTAAGGAAAACCATCAATATTAGTCCCTAAACCCGCCCCTACACACAGATATACCAGGGTAAGTTTCTACATGAGTGTCTTCATCTTCCCCAGCTCCCCCAGCTCCCACCCCTCCGCTGGGGTGTGGGGTCTGACCCATATCCCTCAAATGGTTAGGATGGTTCATATTGGATAAAAGTGTTGATTCAATGCAACGATGAAAATTTCAGTGAGACTTATACCTGGTGCGCTATCTGATTTATTCGCTCAAGCTAGCAGTTCTGGTAAAATTACGCTCGCTGACCGATACGGATTAATGGCAGCATTGCTAGAAGAATCATTAACTGATGAAGAGAGAGACTCCCTAGAACGATTACTCCGCGCATTTCGCCGAGGGCGGATGAAGGTGGTCGATGAGATTTCTGCACTAGGATATTGATACTCTCCCGGTTAAAAGGCGGGAGATTCTTCCGTCACAGGGAGGCAGACCCTTCACTTCGTTCGAGGGCATGGTTTAACGTCTTCCAAGACGGAACCTTTACCCTCAGAAAGCTGAGATGGTGTGTGTTCCACGGCTTGCAGTCCTCTTATTTCTATTCAATAGAAAACTTTAGTTGAATATGGCGAGAAAATTCGGATGTGTTACCGCTGGAGTCAGTCGCCGTTGCGGTTATCGATTGTCCCAAAACAGTAGCAGGTAAAACGGCAGTGAATCCAGCTTCTCCACGGTTATCTGTCGTTACAGATACTGAACCTAAAGGAACTTCGCCTTCACCATAGTCGGATGGATCAGCACTTCTATTGACGAAAAATTCCAACGTGAATTGGGTATGAGGAGTGCTAACCAGTATTCCTTGAATTTCAATGTTATTGTTTTTTACCTCTGCGCTTAAAAGAGTGGGATAATTTTGCAACTTATTTGAGCCAGAGTCTAAATCTAATGCATCGTTCTCAATGGGGACAGAAGCGGATAAACGATGCCCTATCTCACCATTCAAAAAGGCATCATGGGATGTTGAGCGACTTGGACTTAAACTAATGCCCAAACCTTGATTATTAAACAGACGATTTGTCTGAATTAAATTATTAATTGTCTCCGCTATTCCCCCAGGAACGGTTTCCATAGTCGTAATTTGAATACCATTGGCTCCGTTATCGTGAATGGTGTTATTTAAAATTTGGGTGTTAGTAATAGAGGCATTAAACCCTGCTTCATCACCCCTGGCTTCTAACCGAATTCCATTATGACCATTATTCGCGATCGCATTCCCCGTGATCCGCGTTCCCCGAATTAAAACATTCATCAGCGGTAACACAGTATCAGGAGTATAAATATTAGAAAATATGGCAATTCCATCACCGCCATTGGCGATAGTGATGCCACTGGGATTGATCCCAATATAATTGTTTTCAATCCGGTTATCCCAGGGTTGTGTACCAAATCCTCGGTAGATATGAATTCCGTGGCGACGATGCCCACCGATAACATTATTGCGAATTTGGTTGGCGGGCTTTTTGATGCCAATACCATCCGTACTTAAGATGGGACTTAATGCCATTGTTCCTGTAATATCTGTGCCAATTAAATTATTTTCAATGGTATTTTCAATTGCTCCCCATTGCAGGGTTAGATTAGCTTCTGAATTTCCTTGGCAGCGAGCATTTCCGGAAATTAAATTATGGCGTATTTTGTTCAGGCGTGACGGTGCATCAGATCGTGTTCCACCAATCAGCAAACCATCAATACAATTGCCTAAAGCGACGGTTCCGGTAAAATCCGTACCAATATAATTACATTCAATTAAATTATTGCTGGCATAATTAGAAACCCAGAGATTTGTCGTATAGCTTCCAGCAATGACGTTGCCTCTAATGGTATGATTTTGGGCAGGATAGCGGGAATCTAAAGCGGCAAAATTGCCATGCCCAATCACTACACCATGACCGCGTTTTTCCGTGGTATTCCCTAATACATTTTTACCTGTGTAATCTGTGCCAATAAAATTATTAACAATAGTATTGCCTTGCTGATCGGCATTGGCATCGCCGTTGACGAGAACGCCTAAGAATGTATTCCCGGAAATGACATTGTTTTTAATGATAGTATTATTAGGATTTGTCGTGTTCCCAGCTTTAATCACAACACCTCGGTTATTACCCAGGGCGACTGTACCAGTGATATCTGTACCAATATAATTGCTATTAATAATAATTTGGCTAGAGTTATTTAAGATTTCGATACCAGCGCGTTGAAACTGATTAATAACCAGTCCTCGGATCACAACCTGATCCGCATCAATCGTAATACCACTGACTTTACCCGCCGCCGCACCATTTAACTCAATCACAGGACGACTAATTGTTATAGTTTGGGCTGGAAGCGGAACGCCTATTGGATTAGGACAGATTAAGGAATGGGTTGCGGTAGTTTGGAAACCGGGTTGGGATGTGCCATCAATAACCACCGCTTCCGTTATAGTTGGTAATGGCGAATTAGGAATAATGCTGGGTTGAGTCGATTGAATATTAAACGCGATCGCATCAATAATAGGATAGGGAGAACCTGTCCGACAATCGCCATTTGTGGTATCCCTATTCGTATTGGCATTATTAATCGCTTCGCGCAGCGTACAATTGCTATCGCCAGCATTGATATCATCGGCGTTGGTATTAACCACAATAGCCGCAGTTTGTGCCGAAGCACTACCCATGATTAGCGAGAACCCGCTAGCCCATAAACCGATAGATGCTATAGCTTTTGTTTGCGTGAACATAATAACTTTTTCAGCGTAGCGCTACCCCAAAAATGATTATTCATGCCGTTGATACGGTTCGTCAATTATAATACGAACTTACGCCAATTTAATACATTTTTTACTGTTCTCTGCTCCCTTATTCCCTCCCCTTACCAAGCGGGGGGGTTAGGGAGGGGTTTTTCTCAAGGTATTGGGGATTTTTCAGCTTACGTTGATACGGAAAGGGGTTTGTCACACCTGTTCCACCTAACTAATAATTCGCTTAAACAATGACAATTTGCCGTCATAAGGTGGATACCGCCAATTTAAATCGAACCAAAATCCTTTTTTCAATACACTCTTAAAGTGAGAAAAGGTATCAAAACTAGCTTTACCGTGATAGTTGCCCATTCCACTATCCCCAACACCACCAAAGGGTAAAGTTGTCACTCCAACTTGCATTACCGTGTCATTGATACAGACACCACCGGATGAGGTTTGCTGCAAAACTTGTTGCTGTTTCTGTTTATCTTTGGAAAATAGGTAGAGGGCTAAGGGTTTAGGTCGAGCATTAATCTGCGCGATCGCATCATTCAAGTCGCTATACTCTAGCACAGGCAGAATCGGACCAAAAATTTCTTCTTCCATGATCAGTGAATCCCAGGAAACCCCATCAATCACCGTTGGTGCGATATACTTATCTTCTGGTCGAGTTTGTCCGCCAATAACAATCTCCCCGTCCTTCAACAGAGGAACCAGCCGCTCAAAATGTCGATGACTTATAATTCGGGCATAGTCCGGACTTTTCTCCGGCTCCTGACCATAAAAGTCTTGAACACATTTTTGCACTTCTGTCAATAGCTCGGACTTAATTCGCCGATCAACTAACAGATAATCTGGGGCGATACAGGTTTGTCCCGCATTCAGGTATTTACCCCAAGTAATCCGTTTCGCCGTGTCTTTGAGATCCGTATCTGCATCGACAATACAGGGACTTTTACCGCCCAACTCTAACGTCACAGGTGTCAGATGTTTCGCGGCGGCTTCCATGACGATTTTGCCGATCGCAGTACCCCCGGTAAAAAAGATGTGGTCGAATTTTTCGGCTAGAAGTGCTTTACTGGTATCAGCATCTCCTTCAACTACTGCGATATAAGCCGGGTCAAAGGTTTTCTGGATTAGGTTTGCGATCGCGGTTGAGGTATGGGGGGAAATTTCTGAGGGTTTGAGAACCGCACAGTTTCCCGCCGCGATCGCGCCAACTAAGGGAGAAATCAATAGCTGGAAGGGATAATTCCAAGGGGAGATAATCAGCACCACACCCAAGGGTTCAGGGTAAATCTTCCCCGATGCGGGGAATTGTTCTAATCCAACCGCCACCTTTTTCGGTTTAACCCAGGATTTGAGGTGCTTGATAGCGTAATTAATTTCCCCAATCGCCGCGATTTCAAAATAGGCTTCAAACTCCGGGCGCCCTAAATCAGCTTGAACCGCCTTGATAATCGCCTCTTGATCATCAACAACAGCTTGTTTGAGGCGTTTTAGCTGTTCCATGCGCCACTTGACATCTTTAGTTTTGCCTGTGGCGAAAAAATCCCGTTGTTTGCGAATAATATCAGTAACTGGTACTTGGGTAAGCATTCTGGCGTCCTTTCCGGCTGCAACTTATACTTATTGTGATAGCGTACTTTAACCTTGACTGAATCAATCTTGAAACGGATTATTGGCTTAACCGGAGGGATTGGCACAGGCAAAACCACGGTTTCTAATTATCTTGCCGATACCTATCAGCTTCCGATTTTAGATGCAGATATCTACGCCAGAGACGCCGTGCAGCCTGGTTCCCCGGTTTTGAACCGGATTATTACCCGCTACGGTTCTGATGTACAATTAGCCGATGGCACACTGAACCGCAAACGCTTAGGGGAGATCGTTTTCCCGAACCCAAAGGAACGCCAGTGGTTAGAACAACAGATCCATCCTTATGTGCGCGATCGCATTGAGTCTCAACTCAATACAAGCGAGTCTCCGACTGTGGTTGTCGTGATACCCTTATTATTTGAAGCCAATATGACAGACTTAGTGACTGAAATCTGGGTTGTCAGTTGTCCCCAAGACCAACAAATCCAGCGAATTCAGGAACGCGATCGCCTCTCGGTTGAACAAGCTCAATCTCGTCTGGATAGTCAGCTTCCCCTCGCCGAAAAAGTGGCGCGTGCTGATGTGGTTTTAGATAACTCCTCCACTCACGACTCTTTACTTCAACAAGTTGATCGGGCTTTGATGAGAACTAGAACTAATAACTAATGATATGATGTCCGGACTGATCACCCCTACTAAAAATGTAGGGACTTGGTTACCAAGCCCCTACTCCCCATCACCGTAATTATGGGTATTCAACCGGGCATGATATGACAAATGACAAATGACAAATGACGAATGACAAACTAATTACCAATCCTGTGTGGGAGTAAAGGTTACATCTTGGACTTCACCCATCTCTCCCAATGGTTTCGCGGTTTTTTGATTCAACGATACCCATACCGCCCCCGCATTTCCGGATCGGATCGTTAATTCATTTTTAGCGTTCCAACTTTTGGGAGAATCGTCCTCCGTTAAAATTCCCTCAAACTCCGTTTTACCATCAACACTAACCCGCACCCAGGATTCCCCTTTCATTTCTACAGTAATTTGAACCGGGAAATTGGGATCAGAAACAGTCGGCGCAGGCGTTGAGGTGACAGCGGGTTCGTTTGGATTAAGCTGTTGCTCAATTGTCGGAGACTCTTGAGCAGGTGTAGAGGGTTGGGGTTTGAGGACTTGGGTAAGCAGATATACCAATCCACCGATCGCGACAATTCCACCAATACCAATGTAGAGCAGAAAAGGTTGACGGTAGAGCCGATCCGGTTGACGCGATCGCGAAATCGGGGTGGACTCAGAAATTTCGGCTTGAGAGTCAGGAGACTCAGAGGGTTGCGATACCACCTCGGTGGCAAAGCTTTCGAGTAACGTTGTGCTGTCTAAATTCAGTGTTTCGGCATACCGCCGAATAAACCCTTGCACAAAGACAGGTTCAGGTAACTCCTCACACCGTCCAGCTTCTAGCGCTTTCAAAGAGCGTAAGGAGATAAAAGTTTTGAGAGCAATTTCCTCAATCGATTTCTCCTGCTCTTCTCTACAGTGTCGTAAATAGGTTCCTATATTTTTCAGTTGCTCTTCTTGAGCCGTAGTTAAATGGTTCACCTGATCCGCCTATCAAGGATTACACATTTATCGCGAATAGCGCCCCCAGTATATCACCTGTCCGTTGCCTGTTGTGTATTGCTCAGGACAAAGAACAACGGACAACAGGCAAGTGACTGAAACAATGCTACTGACTACCTCCCACGACAACATTGCGAATCCGTAAAGAAGGACCGCCACACCCTACGGGTAAGCCACTTTGTCCGCCTTTTCCACAACCGCCTGATTCATCCCAGTAGAAGTCATTACCGATCGCTTCGATGTCGCCTAAGGTTTTAAACACATTACCGGATAGAGTAACATCCCGCACGGGTTCGGCAATCTGTCCCTCGCGAATCATCCAAGCTTCACCCGCGCTAAAGGTGAACATCTCCCCATTCGTCATACCCCCTAACCAGTTGCGGGCATAAACCCCTTCGCGAATCCCTCGGACTAAATCCTTAACTGGGGTTTTGCCCGGTTCAATCCAAGTATTGGTCATGCGGACAATAGGTGGATAGTGGTAGTTTAAACAACGGGCGTTGCCGCTGGGAGCTTCGCCTAACTTACCTGCTGTTTCACGAGAATGCAGACGCCCCACTAAAATGCCATCTTTAATCAGTTGAGTCGTGGTGGCTGGTGTTCCTTCATCATCGTAGCAATAGCTACCGCGATGTCCCTCTGGGGCAGCACCGTCGAAGATTTGCAAATCTGGTGGACCAAAGCGACGCCCTTTGCTCATGACTTCCAACAGATCCGGGTTTTCATACGCCATATCCGCTTCTGAAAGATGCCCGAAGGCTTCATGAACAAATAAACCGGAGAGAATGGGATCAATAACCACCGTGTAAACCCCTCCCCGAACGGGTGACAAAGACAAAGCATTAACCGCCCGTTGCGCCGCACCCTGCACTTGCATGTCCAGATCAGTAAGATCTTCGTAACCATTGCGAGATCCGGTGGTTTCTCGTCCCGTCTGCACAATCTCATCCTTACGAGCGGTAGCCGAGAAACGCATTTCTAGATCTGCCCAAGATTGCTCAATCAGCGTGCCTTCGGAGGTGGCGATAATGATCCGTTGATGGCTATCCCCGTAGCGGACAGAGGTGGTTGTAATCCGGGGATCAAAACGTTTGAGCAATTGGTTGTAGCGATCGCACAGGGCTTTCTTCTCAGTTAGAGGAATCATCCGGGGATCAGTCCCAGTTAGGGGGAGTTGGCGAGTATCTTGCACAATCGGAATCGGCGCAAGTAGAGTTTCTCCATCCCCGACAATTCGGGCGGCGCTGATTGCTTCTTCCAGTCGATCCTTCAGGCTGGATAGTTGATTGAAACTGGCAAAGCCCCAACCGCCCTTATAACAGGCTCGTACCTGTCCGCCAATAGCAAGCCCCTCACTCAAGGTTTCTACCTTATTGCCCCGCACGATAATGCTGGTTCCTTCAGATTCTTCTAAGCGAATCGCTAAGTAATCCACGCGAGAGCGATAGCGAGCGATCAGGTCTGCAATTAAATTTTGAGTATCCGCGAGTACAGTAGGCATGATCTAGGGAACAAGCACGATAGAACTGCTTCTATTTTGCAATGACTCAAGCCTTGGCTGCTAGGTTTGTTCATCAATCCGCCGTTTATACTCTTGCTCTGTGATTAAATCTTGGGTACTCTCCACCCGGTCTAGAAACACAAGACCATTGAGATGATCATATTCATGCTGAACAATTCTTGCCACAAAATCGGTTAACTGTTGTCGCTGCGGCTTACCCTGTTGATTGGTGTACTCTACCTCAATCGCCTGATACCTCGGCACTAAAGAGCGAATACCAGGAATACTTAAGCAACCTTCCCAGCCTTTGACCACCTCATCTGAGTGAGCCACAATCTGCGGATTGATCATCGCTGTCGGTTCCATGGTGGGGGCATTCGGATAGCGGGGATTGGGACGAGACGCTACGATAAACAAACGGCAGGATTGAGAAACTTGGGGAGCAGCGATTCCTACCCCGTTAGCAGCTACAGCCTTTGCCTTGAGAGCCTCAATCAGCTTTTGTATCGATTCATCTTGAACATTATCGATGGGTTGAGCTAGCTGGCGTAAGATAGGGTTGCCTAACTGAGCGATTTCTAGGGATTGGGTCATAATGGGGTGCAATTAAACTGGACAGTTGCTATTTATTGTTGTATTTTACTCAATGCTAAATCGCTATATCTATAGATAGACGTGTGCCGGAATATCTTGCTCATAGCTCGAATGAGGAGAACAAGCAACAATTACCGACAATAGAGGAATGCCCGTGGAAATGTCCCCCGAACAGCTCTGGATAAAGGTATTGGAGCGTTTACAACTCCAACTCAGCCGACCCACGTTTGAAACCTGGCTCAAGGGAACAACTGCTCAGCAGCTCGACCAGAATTGCTTAGTGGTTTGTACCCCCAATCCCTTTGCCAGAAATTGGTTGCAAAAGTATTACATCAAAACAATCACGGATGTGGTGCAGGAGATTCTCGGACAACCTGTGGACATTTACCTCACCGTGAGTACTAACAACGACAATGCGACAATTAGCGATACAGGCATTTCCTGGTCGGTTCCGGTGGCGAGTAACCCCGATACCGAACGTCCATCCCATCAACTCCCTAAACCCACAGAGTTAAATCAGAAGTACGTGTTTTCTCGCTTCGTGGTGGGTTCAAATAATCGCATGGCTCATGCGGCGGCTTTGGCTGTAGCCGAATCACCAGGACGGGAGTTTAATCCCCTGTTTTTGTGTGGGGGCGTCGGTTTGGGAAAAACTCACCTGATGCAAGCGATCGCGCATTTCCGGTTGGAGAATTCTCCTAACTCTAAAATATTTTATGTGTCTACTGAACACTTTACCAATGATCTGATTGCCGCCATCCGCAAAGATAGTATGCAAAGTTTCCGGGAACACTATCGAGCGGCTGAGGTGCTGTTGATTGATGATATTCAGTTTATCGAAGGAAAAGAATATACTCAGGAAGAATTTTTTCATACGTTCAATACCTTACACGAAGCCGGGAAACAAATCGTATTGGCATCCGATCGCCCACCGCATCAGATTAGCCGCTTGCAGGAACGGCTGTGTTCTCGCTTTTCTATGGGGTTAATCGCCGATATTCAGCCGCCTGACTTGGAAACCCGGATGGCAATTTTGCAAAAAAAGGCAGAGTATGAAAACATCCGGTTGCCGCGATCGGTGGTTGAGTATATTGCCACTCAATATAAATCCAATATCCGCGAACTCGAGGGGGCATTAATTCGCGTCGTCGCCTACATCTCGATTTCGGGAGTCCCGATGAGTGTCGAGAACATTGCACCGATTTTGAATCCACAAACCCCAACTGCACAAGCAGCACCGGAAATCATTTTAACCACCGTCGCCGACGCCTTTAACGTTTCGCTGGAGGACTTAAAAGGAAACTCACGCCGCCGAGAAATTAGTTGGTCTAGACAAATTGCCATGTATCTGATGCGGCAGCATACTGACTTGAGCTTACCCCGAATTGGTGAAGAATTTGGCGGCAAGGATCATACCACAGTGATGTATAGCTGCGACAAAATTAACCAATTACGAGAACGTGATCCCAGCGTGGCACAGAAACTGAGTCAATTGAGCGATCGCATTAATTTGGCAAGTCAAACTCAAAGCCAAGCTTAAAGGGAACAGGGAACGGGGAACAGGAAACTGTGCAGGTAGAGTGTAGGGTGTAGGGGCGGGTTAGACAGATAACATTTTGACCCGCCCTTGGGAGAGAAAAAATTGAATTAGAGCTTATCCGAGAAGTATTGGGTATGGGATGAGTATAAATACACGGTGGAAAAAATTCCGCAATTTTCCACAACCTTTTCCACAAGGACTCCATTCCTAAAACACGAAGAATTCAGGAATTGGCAATCATCTGAGTCTAGTTTTTCCACAGTTTCCCCAAGGTCTGAATTCCATGCTAGAGTTGCCTCTGGATAGATGAGAGAACCACGATTGTGCCTCATGTAGAGTCCCACTCAAATCTCCCTGACTCTCCTTGACGAGAATTCTAGCTGTGCCAAACATTGACGATTCCTTCTATGAAACTAACTTGTACCCAAAGTGAACTCAATACCAATCTTTCTCTGGTGAGTCGGGCGGTTCCCTCACGTCCCACCCATCCGGTACTGGGTAATGTGTTACTCGAAGCCGATGCTGAGAATCAGCGAGTAAGTTTAACCGCCTTCGACTTGAGTCTAGGTCTGCAAACCAGTTTCAACGCCAACGTCGAAGCGGATGGCGCGATCGCGATTCCGGCTAAACTGTTCAATGACATTGTTTCCCGTTTGCCAGAGGGAGACATTACTCTCGAAGACTTCCTCTCCGAAGCAGAGAGTGATGCGGACGCCGAAAGCCAATCAATCACCTTAACCTCGACATCGGGACAATACAAAATGCGAGGAATGAACTCAGAGGACTTTCCCGAACTCCCCCACATCGAAGATGGAATGGTGGTTAAACTCCCGGTTGAAGCCTTAGTTGAAGGATTGCGCGGATCATTATTTGCCACCAGTGCAGATGAAACGAAACAGGTGCTAACCGGGGTGCATCTGATGGTTCAAGAAGATAGTCTGGAATTTGCCGCGACTGATGGTCACCGACTAGCGGTTGTGGAAACTCTTAACGCTAAACCAACCAGTGAGGAAAGCCAAGAGGATGAGGAGAATGAGGAGAAACCAGCCTCTGAAGATACCATATCTTCCTTTGAGCTAACCGTACCCGCTAGAACCTTAAGGGAACTTGAACGGATGTTAGGACTCTCGGAATCAAGCGATACCGTCGCCTTACAGTTTGAGGTGGGTCAAATTATCTTCCAAGGGGGTAATCATCGCTTGACCAGTCGGACGTTAGAGGGACAATATCCCGCTTACCGCCAACTCATCCCCGGTCAGTTTCAGCGCCAGGTGGCTATTCCTCGGCGTCAATTACTGAGTGCGGTTGAGCGGATTGCAGTCTTGGCTGATCAGAAGAATAATATCGTCAAGTTTGATATTGATGCCCAGGCGCAAACCATTGATCTGACCGTGGAAACTCAAGATGTTGGCAGTGCGAGAGAGTCCCTATCAGCACAAGTTACGGGTGAAAGTATCGAGATTGCCTTTAATGTGAAATACTTAATCGATGGCTTAAAGGCGCTGTCTACGTCAGCTACGTCAGATATTCAGCTACAAATGAATGCGGCGAATACTCCAGTGATTCTCACACCTCTGGGTGGCTTAAAAATGACCTACCTGATTATGCCTGTGCAAATCCGGGATTGAGGTTTTTGTCTAGGGTTCATGGTTCATAGTTCATGGGTTCTTACTCTGTAGTTGCCTTGGACGATGAACGATGAGCCTGTTGACATCCTCACCGCCCTACAAGGACGGTGATTCCTTTCCAGTTAGCCAGTCCAAAAAAGACTGCCTAGACTCTTGATGGGTTGACGGCTCAACGCACACTTTGTAAGGATTTGAGTAACATTCACAGAGCTTAACATAGTTCGGTTTATTTCCACCGACCTACTTATGGCAAACTATTTCTCATTTTAGTTATAAAACTCTACATTGTTAATTTATATTTTTCTGGCAGCAAAAAATATTGTCGTCTCCTAAGATAACCTTAAACACAACGTTACCTAAAAACCATCGATTAATTCTCTTCACCCAATTTTCATTACTTTTATTTATCTTTTTGAAACTCTTCTTGATATCTGCTATTATCTATAAGCGGATTTTGCCTTTGAAAAGATGCCATGGAATAGTGGAGTCAGCAAATGGTAAAAACCGACACGCTTCTTTTAGTGTAGTCCATTATACAGTTATCTAGCCAACCTAAAGTAAAGGATGAGTAAAAAAACAAGGCTGACAAATATGCCCAGCAAAGATTATTATTTCAAAACTGATTTAGACACGCTATATCTTGCCATCAATAATTTTTTACCAACTTGAATCTGTCTTTGGGGCGCAATAGACAGACCATTATAAGCCAGACAAGCGGCAATCAGGGTTCAATTTAAACATTTGCCGGACTTGTATATAAACTTTACAAAGTCTTCATTGTCCATTTACAAAGTCTTCATCATTACTTAACTTAATACTCCTGTCTCATTTTCAAATTCTTGATAACTGTAATGTAAACAGTAAGTTAAGCCAGTCAGGGTTCGTCTAGTGCTTACCTTCCCAACAGCGAATGATTGATCTGTGATGCAACCCGTAATCGATAAACAAGTTGTCGTATCTGACCATGTGGTAACCATGGTGTTCACAGACCTGGTTAATTCCACAGCGGTCAAAAAATATTTAAAGGGAAATGACATCACTACCCGCAATCGTCTCTACTTTGACACGATTCTCAAACCCCATCGCCAGCGTGTTGAAGCGAATTTAGTGGCTTACGGAGGGCGTGTGGTTAAGACCGAAGGGGACGCTTACTTTGTGGTTTTCGCCAATGCGTCTCAAGCGGCTCAGTGGGCGGTGGCGCTGCAAATTAGTCACACCTGTGAACCCATTGACACCCCCTTGGGTCCCTTACAAGTCAGAATTGGCATGCACACCGGGAGTCCCTTACCCGACGGTGATGATTTTATTGGCGAGGAAGTTGACTACGCGGCTCGGGTGTCCTCACTCGCCCATGGGGGACAAATTCTGCTGTCGGAAGTGACAACAGACTTGATTGACGATGCTGGACTTACAAACTTAACCATTGTCTCCCGTGGCAATCACTATTTAAAGGGTATTGGCAAAGCACCGATTTTTGAACTGCTATACCTGAATAAAAAGCAACGATCCCGTAAAAAACCCAAATCTTGGAAATCTCGTGGGCTGCAACTGTTGGCCAGTCTGACCGGTGCAAGCATGGCAATTGGTGTCAGTTTGACAGGTATGCTACAGCCTTTGGAACTGAAGGCGTTTGACCACTTTATGCAAATCCGTCCTCAACAGGAAAGTCCTGACCCACGCCTGCTGATGATTACCATTACAGGGGGTGATGTTCAAGCTCAATCCTCTGCCCAACGGCAAGGGTTATCGTTATCAAATACTAAACTGGCTCAACTCCTGGAAAAATTAGCTCAATACCAACCGCGAGTCATTGGTTTAGACCTCTATCGCGATTTTCCGGTAGAACCTCAGTATCGAGATTTAGCGAATCGTTTACGGCAAGACAATCGTTTAATAACCGTCTGTAAGGTGGGAGACACAACCGATAATCCGGGAATTCCGCCTCCTCCCGATATTCCTCCAGACTCTTTACCCGAACGAGTTGGGTTTAGTGATGTCATGTTAGACCCAGATGGCGTTGTGCGTCGTCATCTTCTGGGTTTAGCACCTCCTGAGCAATCTGAATGTCAAATCAGTAACTCTTTGAGTTTAGTCATGGCTTTGCGTTACTTAGAAGAGGAGGGCTTTATAGCCCAATTGACTTCAAATAATGACTTGCAGATTGGTCAGGTTGTTTTCCCGACTCTTAAAAACAATAGTGGAGGGTATCAGAATATCGATGCCGGGGGCTATCAAATGTTACTGAATTATCGGGCTAGAGGTTCAGTAGAATCGATTGCGCGTACCTATACGTTAAAAGAGGTACTGGAGGAGAATATATTAACACCTGAGTTGGTCAAAGACCGTATCGTTTTCATTGGAACTGTTGATAAAACCTTTCACGATATTCATGCAACTCCTTACAATCAAAGCAGGCGACCTGAGGCGGCTGGGGTATTTCTGCAAGCCCAAATGACCAGTCAAATTATCAGTGCGGTTAAAAATGGGCGACCTCTGTTGGTATGGTGGCCTCAGTGGGCTGAATATCTTTGGCTTGGGGCTTGGTCTCTGGTGGCGGGTCTAGTCAGTTGGCGTTTCCGTTCCCCTCTCTTGCTGGGCTTGGCAGTCGCCGGAATGCTGAGTGTTCTCTATGGCTGCTCTTATGTAATCTTTCTCCAAGGAGTTTGGGTTCCTGTGATACCATCAGCCATGGCGATCATTGTCACCAGTGGTATGGTGAGTGTGTATTTTTCTCATCCGAGTCTAAAGTACTGGATGCTCTATTAAAAATAGGGGGAACGTTGTGAATTCCCCCGACTAACTCAAATAATCATAAACAATTGAACGGGCTAGGAGGGATTCGAACCCCCGACACCGTGGTCCGTAGCCACGTGCTCTAGTCCACTGAGCTACAAGCCCTAGCTGTGATTGACTCACCGATTACTTACAATATCACATCTTTATCCAATGACGCAAGACTTTGCCAAAAAATCATCTCTCAGCCATCTAAACTCTCAGGGTCAAGCCCAAATGGTCGATGTTTCCAGCAAACCCGCTACCCGTCGCCAAGCTGTCGCAGCAGCTCAAGTACGGATGCAAACGGCGACATTCCAGGCGATTGAGACAGGTAATGCACCAAAAGGAGATGTTTTAGCCACCGCCCGACTGGCTGGAATCATGGCAGCCAAGCAGACAGCAAACTTGATTCCTTTGTGTCATCCTTTACCCCTACACCAAGTCGAGGTACACATCCAACCGGATGCTCAATTACCGGGTTATCAGATTCAGGCGTCGGTGACAACAAAAGCTGAAACAGGAGTGGAAATGGAAGCTTTAACTGCCGTTTCCGTTGCCGCCCTGACGCTGTACGATATGGCAAAAGCCTTGGAGAAATCCATTCAAATTGAATCCATCCGCCTGTTGAGTAAGAGGGGTGGCAAATCCGGCGAGTATCAATCCCCCAGTTAAGCGATCGCACTGTCGTATCCCCTGTACGCTAATTAGCGCAGGGGATTTACGTATATTTACGGATGTCTAATCAGCTTCAGAGTATTTAAATTTAAATTTGATCAATTAACTTGTCTGAATTAATCAACAGAGACGGGTAGTTTAGTTAAAGCAAGAACTCAATACTAATGATTTACTGTATAGGCATTATTTACGTAACAATCGGAACTCATTTGTTTATGACTTGGTTTGAGTTGGCTGATGACATGAGGAATTTATCTGAGCAAGAAAAAGTCCTCTCCTGGATTACATTGGTTATTGCGGCTTTATTTTGGCCCCTTGTGATCCCTATTGCTTACACAAAACTACTTAAATCTCAAACGTCTAAAAGACTTACTTAAACATCCATCTGGCACTCCTTCCGGGTAAGCTGATTTTAGCTTGACACTCCCCCGCTTACAGTGGTTTCTTGAGCTAATCACCGCCATGAAAGAGTCACCTCTAATAAGGAAGCCTACACTGTACCTATAGGGTTAGTGTAGGAGAATGTCATTCTCTATAGGCTTCCTCTGTTGTTTCAGCTTGTAGTATTGAGGATGAACAGGCTGAGGTAACCAAACTATAAACAGTATGGCAGAACACAAACGGATTGGTATTCTCACTAGTGGTGGGGATTGTGCGGGGTTAAATGCGGTGATTCGAGCAGTGGTTCACCGAGCGGTGGGAACGTACAATTGGGAGGTTTGGGGCATTTATCGCGCCACCCAAGGGTTGATGCAGCGTCCCCCCCAAGCGACTCGCCTAGAACCCAAGCAAGTGGATGCGGCGCTAACCTTGGCGGGAACAATTCTGGGAACCACCAATAAAGGCAACCCATTTGCATTTCCCATGTCTGATGGTACAGTACGCGATCGCTCGGCGGAAATTGCCGAAGGGTACAATCAGTTAGGACTTGATGCCCTAATTGGGATTGGTGGTGATGGCAGTTTAGCGATTCTGCGTAAACTCGCTGAACAAGGGGGAATGAATTTGGTGGGGATTCCCAAAACCATTGATAATGATGTCGGGATTACCGAGCGTTCCATCGGATTTGATACAGCGGTAAATATTGCCACAGAAGCCCTAGACCGTTTACAGTTTACTGCCGCTAGCCATGATCGGGTGATGATCCTGGAAGTTATGGGGCGCGATGCGGGTCATATTGCGATTAGTGCGGGAATTGCAGGCGGTGCTGATATTATTCTAATTCCGGAAATCCCTTATACTCTAGAACGAATCTGCCAGCAAATCCAACAGCGCAAACAGCAGGGCAAAAACTATAGTGTGGCAATTGTCTCCGAAGCGGTTCGCACGGAATCCGGGGAAGTGGTGCAGAATATCCTCAGTTTTGGCGAATGTCGCTATGGTGGAGTTGGTCATTATTTAGCCGAACGCATTAGCGCCTTAAGTGGTGCAGAAACACGAGTCACGGTGTTAGGACATACCCAGCGTGGTGGAACTCCCTCACCCTTAGATCGTCTCACCGCCTCGGCGTTTGGTGTCGCGGCAGTGGATTTAATTGCGGATCAGGACTACGATAAGATGGTGACCTGGCAAAATCGACAGGTTGTCAGCGTCCCGATTTTAGACGCGATCGGTCAGTATAAAGCGGTGGATTCCCAAGGGACTCTGGTGAAAACCGCCAGAGGTTTAGGAATTTGTCTAGGAGATTAATGAACGTTAGAGTCCTAACGTTGTAGCGGCAAATACGAGAAAAGGGACACAAGGCAAAATCAGGCTTTATGTCCCTTACTGCGTAAAATTTTTTCTGGTTCAAAGAGCGTTAAATCGGGTTCGCTTTAGCGTTACCACGCATTATTAGCGGTATTGCGGCGAGATCCACCACGATTATTCTCCCGGGGTCGGGCTTTATTAACTCTGAGCTGGCGTCCCATCCACTCAGCACCGTCTAGTTGGGAAATAGCAGATTCTTCGTGAGCTTCGTCTGTCATCTCGACAAAAGCAAAGCCTCGAACTCGACCTGTTTCCCGATCTGTGGGTAATACGACTCGCTTGACAGTGCCATAATCAGCAAATACTGTTTTTAAGTCGTCTTCGGTGGCTTGGTAAGACAGGTTTCCGATGTAAATGGTCATTTGAAATCGATAAGGCTGAACGAAAGGCTAAAGTTCAGAGCCACAGACGAAAACTCGAAAATGCAAATAGCTTAAAGTCTTGTCTGATAATCCGTGGTTAGTTTCCAGGGTGATCAACTAGGAATGTAGCTGCCCAACCAAAAATCTCACCAAAGGTAGAACTGAACTTACAGATATCGTCAATGATAACCTAGAAATGGTTTTCTAGTCGGTTATCTAGCTTACATCCTGGACAGAACGCGATCGCGGCTTAACCGCTACGTCGTCGGAAAAAATTAAAGTTAACGGTTGAGATTGGGCAACACCTCGACTTCGCTCGGTGTGTCACAGGCAACAGGCAATGGATGTGAGGGTCGTTAACGTTTCTTAGTACAGCGAACAGAATTTATGTCCAGGTATTTATAATACCAAATCCGAGTTGGCTACCCCCGTTATAACCTAGTCCTTACGCCCTCGGAGTTCTATTCAATCGAGATAGATTGAGGTCCGTTCGTCCTGCCATTGTCACTTCCTGTCGGAGTCGTCGTATAGCTGGTGGAACCCGTTTGCTGATCGAGCCAACTTTTAACAGGGTCATCTGAAAGATTGAGTCGAAACACTCCTGAACAAAACCCGCCTAAGAATGCTACAGGCTGTTGGAACAATTCTTTAACGATAGGGGTGAGTTCATCAAGAAACATTGGTGAAATTCTCCTTCAGTCAATCAAAAGTTTGCTTATGGGTGGAATGGACAAAACCCAACCTCTATTTGCCAAGACTGGCGTTCCTAATTTATAGGCAGAGTGGCATTACCATTATCTTACTCGCCAAAGCACCACAAAAAAACGAGTAAGGCAACAATCAGGGTTAATGAGGTGAACGGTTTCAATGCATTTAAGATATCCACCGGAAACAAGACGAGAACCTCTGAAAATAGCCAACTCATAATCAGCAGCAGCGAAATCAAGATAATTAAAGGCACAGTACCTCCAGAGCCAAACGAGTGTGGCAGATGCCAAGGTGTCACCTCTTCAACTATATATAAGCGGGAAATCAGATAGAACAAGAGTAGACAGTCTGATCAACTGGTACTCAAGGGGGATAGGGAAAGAAGTTCACCATCAGTGTTTCCAGGAGAGTTAAGGTATGTTACAGCAAAGGGGTTCTCAAGTATTAATAGCCATGGTGATAGCGCTAACGGCTACACCCGTTTTATCCCAGTCAGCCAATTTTGGCACGTTAACCTTATCACCCGGATTTTCCTCAGAGGAGGGAGCGGCGATAGGTACGACAGGGGGTTCATTTTCATTGCCGTCGCTAGTGAACCGCGATCGCGAAAATAATCCTTGTTTGGGTTATGCAGAAGAAACTCCCGATCACATCATAGACTTAGAAGCAGATTTTAATCAGCTCCAGATTGCTGTTGATAGTGGCGGTCAAGACACCACATTATTGATTACTGGACCCAATGGCTTTGCCTTGTGCGGTGATGATACGGGCGCAAGCAAAGACGCTAGTGTAACCCGCTCAAACGTTGAGGCAGGAGAGTATAAAATTTGGGTGGGAACCATCAATCCCAATCAAGCCTGGAACTATACCCTGACTGTGCGAGAGTAGCCAAGAACGATAAGATAGTCAAGGAGTTGTTTACGTTTGTTTGTCTTAACTCGCTTGTGCTATCTACGTTTTTAGCTGACTTCCGCATCATCTTTGAGCGCGATCCCGCTGCTCGCAACTGGCTCGAGGTTTTATTATGCTACCCCGGTCTACAGGCACTCCTGTTTCACCGCCTCTGCCATTGGTTACATAATATTGGGATTCCATTCATCCCTCGCTTTATTTCTCAGTTTTCTCGCAGCTTGACAGGTATTGAAATCCATCCCGGCGCCCAAATTGGTCAAGGTGTCTTTATTGATCATGGTATGGGTGTTGTCATTGGTGAGACGGCAATTGTGGGTGATTACTGTCTGATTTATCAAGGCGTCACCCTAGGGGGTACAGGGAAAGAATGTGGCAAACGCCATCCCACCTTAGGAGAAAATGTTGTCGTTGGTGCGGGTGCCAAGGTTCTCGGTAACATTCAAATCGGTAACAATGTTCGCATTGGTGCAGGTTCAGTCGTTTTGCGAGATGTTCCGTCTGACTGTACAGTTGTCGGTATTCCTGGTCGCATCGTTTATCGTTCTGGAGTGCGCGTTAATCCCCTAGAACACGGTAGTTTGCCAGATTCCGAAGCCACTGTGATTCGATCATTAGTGGATCGGATTGAAAACCTGGAACAAAAGTTGGCAGAGTTAAGCGAAAAGCCGTCATCGACACCTGTGCAAAATTGGCGCGATTTGAATTCTGATCGGGTTCCGATGGTTAAGGCGGATAGCTGCCAACTTCGAGATAAAGCGATTCAGCAATTTTTGGATGGAGCTGGAATTTAAGAGTTTTACCGGAATTCACATCTTAGCCAAGGACAAAGGATGAAGAATGCCGAGGACAAAGGAAGGATGGAGGATGGAGGAGGGAACCAGGATATTCTAATGCTTCATCCTTCATGCTGCATTAATTCATGCTGCATTAAGCTGATGTGCTTTTCAATTGGATATTCCATTCCCTGTTCCCTTTGATTAGTACATGCGACTCAGGACGTAATCAGTTAGCTCAACTAAAGCTGTCGTAGCAGGCGAGGGTTTCAAGGGCGTCAGATTTTCTAAGGCGAGACGAGCATGGTAAGCCGCCAGTTCACGTGATCGCTCAATACCCCCACTCTCCATCACTAATGCCAAGGCTTGATTAATGTCATCCGGTTGGGCAAATTCTCGCTCAATCAAGACCTCTAGGTAGGGTTTTTCTTCCATAGCATATAAGACAGGGGCAGTTAGATTTCCGCTAATCAAATCAGAACCCGCCGGTTTGCCCAACACCTCTGTGGATGCAGTGAAATCGAGGATATCATCAACAATCTGGAAGGCTAAACCTAGATGATTTCCATAGCGATACAGATTTTCAGCTACCTCGGCTGAGACGCCACTCAACAGTCCGGCTGACTTGGAACTGTTGGCAATCAGGGACGCTGTTTTCTTGTAGGTCTTTTCTAGATAGGTATCAATGGTGGTACTCGCTTCAAATCGCGTCAGTCCCTGCTGAATTTCTCCCTCCGCCATATCCTTAATCACTTGGGAGAGTAACTTGACCACCTCTAAGTTGTTGAGATTAGCCAGATACCAAGCCGATTGACCAAACAAAAAATCTCCAGCTAGTACGGCAACACGGTTATTGAACATATTATTAACCGTGGGGACATTACGACGGACTGATGATTCATCCACGACATCATCGTGAACCAGAGAAGCGGTATGAATCATTTCGGTAATTTCCGCTAGACGTCGATGACGGGGGGTAATATCCGAATCCAGCACCGTCGCTCGCGCAATCAATAGGACAATGGCTGGTCTTACCCGCTTGCCCCCAGCCCCAAATAGGTGTTCTGCTGCGGCATAGAGGATGGGGTGACGGGCACCCACTAGGTTCTTTAAGTTCTCGGTCAGCAGATAGAGGTCTGCTTCAACAGGGGCAAAAAGGGAAGTCACTGAGGTCATGGATTGGGCGACTCAGAAATTAGGTTACGAAAGTTTACATATTCTTTCCTTAATTTTAAGCGAAGCGTCCCAAGTAGGGAAATCTGTTTGACCAATAACCTGACTGAGGGGACTCCCTGGAATTGTATCGACTTATTAAGTTGATAAGAAAATTCCTAGAAATTGCTGGAACTCTTATGTTAAGCTAAATATTAAGGATTTCAAAAGATTAATCGACCGATTGACTCCGAGATGGTAGGGACAACTAGCTTCCTTACCTGTAGGTTAAGGTGCCGTTAGGTAGGCAGAGATAGCCTCAAGGTTTTGGATGACGGCTTGGTAGTTTAACTAAGTGTCGTCCTCTATTTTACATAAGCAGGAGCTTTCCGGTAGGAAACCTGTCAAGCTTCATCCAACTGAGTTGGGGAAAGGCTTGTACACATCACCGTCAGTAGTAGTGAAGCAACTGAAAAGCTGGGGAAGTCTTCCCTAGGGTTCATGGTGTCAGGGTTTATTGCTCCCTGGTCAGCTAGTACCGTTGCTTCAGCTTCTATGGAATATGGAATCTTACATAACTTTGCTGTTCGTTCATACTATGATTTACACTGATATGCCTTTGATTATTCCTGTTCTGGCAACTGTTTATTTGGTCGCGATTTACTTGCTGTTAATGGTAGCTCAACGCACAAAAAAGAGTTCGCAATACTTAGCTAGCTCTCTGACCGATGTTTATGCTACTTCAGCGGGTCTGACACAAAACACTACATCTTCAAGGGATGAAGTAGAACAATCGCCAGCTTCAACGGTTCCAGAGGTGAGTAGTCCACCACTGACTTAAACATACCACTCTACTCTCCAGAGGTCAGACCTGATAAGGGGGTAGATGTTCATATCTTGAGAGAACTGGTGAAAACGTTTGACTCTGGAGGTTAGCGTTTAGCCCAGTCTCTCTAACCCCCCATTCAAATAATTCTTATTATTACTATTTATTAGCATCTCAGGGAACTTGTCGGACGTTCTAGGTTGAAGGAACACCCTTGAAGAAATTCTCGACCAAGACTTGCGCTTAAGGTACGATGTCGTTTAATTTAGATTGTTTGCCGATAAGAACGCCTGTGGTTGCATGACTTCAGATTCTGACCAACTATTATCGATGTCAACGGTTGCTGAGAGCGACATGGCAATGGATTGCCAGTCTCAAGTCCGTCTGAAACAGACCGAGGAAGGGCTACAGCTTATCTTGCCCTCAGTGGAAGATATGTCCGATGCCAGTTGGTCTGATCTGTGGCAGCAGTTTAAGCATCGCTGTCATGGAAGCGATCGCTTCTGGCAAGTGCCGGGTACGGTACATCTGATGGCAGGTGACCAACTATTGGATGGACTGAAGTTGCAAGCGATCGCGGATGTATTGAACGATGTTGGGCTGCGAATCTCACGGGTGTACACCAGCCGACGACAAACAGCCGTTGCTGCGGCGACAGCCGGGTATAGTGTCGAGCAACAATCAGCAACGTATTCACTCCATCAAACCCCTGAACTCTCTCAGGAGTTAACCGAACCTCTATACTTACAAATGACCGTGCGATCGGGTGTAGAAATTCGGCATCCTGGTACTATTGTTATACTGGGAGACCTAAATCCGGGGGGTACAGTGATTGCAGCCGGAGACATCTTCATCTGGGGACGTCTACGCGGGGTAGCTCATGCGGGAGCTGATGGCAATCGTTCCTGTCGGATTATGGCTCTGAAAATGGAACCCACCCAACTCCGAATTGCGGATGCTGTGGCTAGGGCACCGGAGACGCCACCGATTGAGTTTTATCCAGAAGTGGCGTATGTCACACCCCAAGGTATTCGTATTGCTAGAGCTGCTGATTTTGCTAAGACCCAGTTATTGTTAAATTCATGAGTCGTATTATAGTGATCACCTCTGGCAAAGGAGGGGTGGGTAAAACAACGGTTACGGCGAATTTAGGCGCGGCGATCGCGAAATTAGGTCGTCAGGTGGCACTTGTTGACGCCGATTTTGGATTGAGAAACTTAGATTTGCTCTTGGGGCTAGAAAATCGGGTGGTGTATACCGCCATTGAAGTATTCGCAGGGCAATGTCGCTTAGAACAGGCGTTGGTTAAAGACAAGCGCCAAGAGGGATTGGTACTGCTTCCGGCTGCCCAAAGCCGGAACAAGGAAGCGGTTAGCCCTGAGCAAATGAAAAAACTCATCGCTGTGCTATCTCAGAAGTATGAGTACATCTTGGTTGACTCTCCAGCCGGAATCGAAATGGGATTCCGTAACGCGATCATTGCGGCGTCGGAGGCGTTAATCGTGACAACGCCAGAAATTGCCGCCGTGCGAGATGCCGATCGCGTCGTGGGTTTACTGGAAGCTCAAGGCATAAAGCGCATCTTCCTAATTGTCAATCGCCTTAAACCCGCTATGGTGCAAGCTGACCAAATGATGTCTGTTCAAGATGTGCAAGAGATCCTAGCAATTCCCTTAATTGGCGTGATTCCTGATGATGAGCGCGTGATTGTTTCTAGCAATCGGGGCGAACCCTTAGCCCTAGCGGAAAATCTCACGCTTCCCGGTATTGCTATTCACAATATTGCTCGGCGTTTGGAAGGCGATAAAGTTCCTTTCCTGGATTTGATGGCAGAACATGACACCTTGATTAATCGTATCCGTCGCATGTTCCGCAGTTGAAGTATTGAAATTTTGAGTGTTGAGTTTTCAATTAACCCAACTCATCACTCCCCACTCCTCACTCACCACGGATGCAAAACCCCATGATTAGCGAACTTCTAGAACGACTTTTTCCCTGGACAAGTGCCAGTAACAGTCGAGCGGAAGTAAAACGCCGCCTACAACTGGTTATTGCCCACGATCGCGCCGATCTCAGTCCCCAGATGATTGAGTCGATGCGTTCCGAAATCCTAGAAGTAGTGTCTCGTTATGTGGAGATTGATCAAGAGGGTTTGGAGTTTACCCTAGAGAGTAACCAACGGGCAACAGCGTTAATTGCCAATCTTCCTATCCGCAGAGTTAAGGAAGAAGAACCCCCCTTACCGTCGGTTGACTAAAGAAAATCCCTTTTTGCCCTGTTGAAAAGGAAGTCACGGCTATACAAACAAAGTCCGCCTGCGCGGACTGAATTATGAAGGGGATAGTAATATATATCTCAGCACAACCAAATTTTTCCTATTCTTACAGCAGTTTTCAAGTTAGTAGACTACAGACGATCATTGCGCTGAAAAGCAAGCCGATACAATTTTGTATTCCATAAACGTGAAAAGCGCTGTAAATACATTTTTATGTGCAATCAGATGAGCCACTTACCAAGTTTGGCGATGGAGAAGTCTAGGTACAACCTCAGTCGCGAATAGGGTAAGCAGACTGTAGCGCCAGTAGAT
>NZ_JAVJTO010000022.1:0-38537 GCF_040220235.1 Coleofasciculus sp. B1-GNL1-01 | reverse complement strand
GTAGAGACGCGCCATGGCGCGTCTGGGAAGATGGGGAAGCCCATTGCCTATTGCCTATTGCCCATTGCCTATTGCCTATTGCCCATTGCCCATTGCCTATTGCCCATTGCCCATTGCCCATTGCCTATTACCTATTGCCCATTATTGCCCATTGCCTATTGCCCATTGCCCATTGCCTATTGCCTATTGCCTATTGCCCTGAAGGGGTGACAAGCCGTCCAAAACCTTTTAAAATCAGGTTTTGAGCGACATTAATATCTCCAAAGATGAAGTCTTATTGACATTCTTATTGACAGATGAAGACCACCGGATGAGGTATGGGATTAGCGAAGCGTTGCGCGGGGGGTATGGGGGAGGCGCTCGTCCCCCATTGGGGGGTCTGGGGGGCTAGTCCCCCAGATACAACTGCTATATTTGACCCTATCTGTAACAAGAAGAAATGGGCTAAAAGCAGGATGGCTCAACACTTCAGCTAGTTTGTCACCCCCTGAGGTCGCAGCGATTTCAATCGCCGTGTGCAAAGGGGATCACCTTCCAAGCTACATCTCCAATACCTTATCTGACCCCTCTCTAACCCTCCCCTTGACAAGGGGAGGGAACCGCCACTAGGAATGATTCATGACCTCAAAAAACCGAATTGTGAATTGGGTTCCTTGATCTGGCTTGATGTCCAATTCTCCCTCCAACTGTTCAGTTAAAGCCTGGATTAACTGAAATCCCAATGTCTTGGGATTCTCCGGCTCAAACCCTTTAGGTAAGCCAATTCCGTTATCTTGAACCGTGAGCGTCAGTCTGCGATCGCACTCGGATGTCAGTTTGATGGTAATCACACCTGGACGGGATTCCGGAAAGGCATATTTTAAGGCATTGGACAGTAACTCATTTAGCAATAAGCCACAGGGAATCGCCGTGTCTAGGTTGAGAGAAATCGGTTCAACGTCAATTTTCAAGTCAATCAAATTTCGATTCACGCCATAAGACTGGAATAGATAGGAGGCTAAGGCTTCGAGATAATCGGCAAAGTCAATCTTTTCTAGACAGGTAGATTGATACAGTTGGTTGTGAATCAACGCCATAGACTTAACCCGATTCGCACTTTGTTGGAAAATATCCAAAACTTGGGGATCGGTTAATGTCTGGGACTGAAGATCCAGGAGACTAGAAATAATTTGTAAGTTATTTTTGACCCGATGGTGAACTTCTTTCAGCAGGACGATTTTTTCCCGCAAAGAGGTTTGCAGTTCCGCTTCAGCTTGCTTTTGCTCAGTAATGTCAATTCCGACTAAAACCGCTGCCTGACCTTGTTTATACTTTTGCGCGATAATCAAATAATTGCGAATCGAATCCTTTATTTTGAAATCAACCACCTGAGAGGCGGTAAGTTCTGAGTTTGCCAAGAACTGGTGTATAAAATGAATATACTCCGAGCTATTGTTGCGAAAGCCAATTTTTTGACCAAGAAAATCGCTGGCAGACAAGCCCCACATATTCGCTGTATGTTGATTAACGCTGAGATATCGTCCGTCTGCATTAATCCAAGCCACACAACCGGGTACCGTATTTAAAATAGCTTGCAGTTGTTCATTCGTTTGTTGTAGGGCTTCAGTAAACTGCTGGCGTTCGGCTTCTAGCTGTTTGCGATGGATAATATCTTGAAAAGCAGCGACGCTATAGATAATATCGCCTTGTTCATCATAAATAGGAGTCGCTAAAATCTCCCATAAGCCTTTCTTGCCATTGTTGCGGATTTCCAAATCATCAACTTTAACTTTTTCTCCCCGTAACGCCCGACAAACTGGATAGTTTTCTGGGGGATATAACTGATCCGTTCCCGCAATATAGAATTGATAAAGATCAGAATAGTCCGTAATGGGAGCATCAGTGAGCCGTTCTACGCCCAATAGTTTAAAGGCTGCTGTGTTAAAAAATACGGGTTGGATCAATTTATCAAATACTGTAATGCCGACGGGAATGGCGTCTAAGATTTGATTCAGCTTTCTCTCACTAGCACGTAGTAAACTATTTTCTCTGACTTGGGCGAACGTTTTCCATTGGACATAGCCATAAATAGCGCCGAATATGGCAATCCCATAAAGGGTATAAGCCCAGCCTGTTTTCCAGGGGGGCGGGATAATCGTAATCGTCAGAGATGTGCCTTCTTCATTCCAAACTCCGTCATTATTAGACCCTTTAACTCGAAACGTGTACGTTCCGGGGTCGAGGTTTGTATAACTGGCGTAGCGTCGAGTTCCGGAGTAAATCCAATCGTGATCAAATCCTTCGAGTTTGTAGGCGTATTGGTTTTTTTCCGGATTGGTATAGTCAAGGGCGGCAAATTTAAAGCTAAAGAAGTCGTCTTTGTAGGATAATTTAATCTCCTTGGCAACGGAGATGGCGGGGTTGAGTTGGACGCTTTTATCAAAGATTCTAAAATCGGTGATGACAATGGGGGGAATATGAGGATTGTCTTTAACTTGGTCGGGATAAAATAAGTTGAAGCCATTGAGTCCGCCAAATAACATCGCGCCATCTTTGGTTTTGGCGTAGGCTTTCACGCCATCGAACTCGTTTCCCTGAAGTCCATCACCGACATCGTAGTTTCTAAAGGTTTCCGCTTCGGGGTTAAATTTGGATAAGCCATTACCTGTACTTAGCCAGAGATTTCCATTATCATCTGCGAGGATACCGACAACGGAATTGCTGGGTAAACCGTCATTTTCGGTGTAATGGGTAAAGGTTTCGGTGGCGATATCAAATTTATTCAATCCGCCGCCGTAGGTGCCAATCCAGAGTGTCCCGGCTGGGTATTCATTGATTGACAATACTCGGTCATAGCTTAGGCTATTGGGATTATTGGGATTATGGGTGTAGCGGGTAAATTTTTCAGTTTCGCGGTCAAATTTGTTGAGTCCACCATTTACGGTACCAATCCACAGTATATTTTCATAATCTTCATAGATAAAAAATATATTGTTATCACTTAAACTGTATGGATCATTCGGATCGTACTTGTAATGGGTAAACCGTTCTGTTTCACGATCGAATTTATTCAGTCCACCATGAAATGTACCAATCCATAACACACCAAAATGGTCTTCATAAATTGACCAAATATAGTCATCGTTTAAGCTATGGGGATTATCCTTATCGTTAGTGTAATAAGTAAATTGTCCAGTTTTTTGATCAAACTTGTTTAATCCTCCACCCCCTGTCCCAATCCAGACTATGCTTGAATGATCTTCATAAATTGACCAAATGTTGTCACTACTCAAACTATTTTGTTTATCTGAGTTATGAGTATAGGAAGTAAATTGTTCAGTTTCACGATCAAACTTATCTAATCCTTTATTGTAAGTACCAATCCATACCAAGCCTGAGCCGCTGTCATAGATTGACGAGATATGATTGTCAATTAAGCTTTGTTGGATAGCAGGATCATGTTTGTAATCAACAAATTTTCGCTCTTTTGTGTCTAACTTATCAATGCCACTGAAACCAGTGCCAAACCAAAGTATTTCTGAATTGCCCCTAAAGATATAACCGACTATATTGTCACTCAAGCTATTTGGATTAGCTGGATCATGCGTGTAATGGGTGAATTTTTCTATTTTAGGCTCAAATTTATCAAGTGCTGTACCGTAGGAATTCACCTGCCAGCTACTGGTTGCCAGCCACAGATTACCGAAGCGGTCTTCAATGATCGAACTTACAGTATTATTACTTAAACTATTGGAGTCATTAGGGTTATGAGTGTAATGAATAAATTGCCCTGTTTCCCGATTAAACTGATTAAGTCCCCCACCATCTGTGCCAACCCAGAGTTTACCCCAACTATCTTCATAAATTGATAAGACAGTATTATTACTTAAACTATTGGAGTCATCAGGGTTGTGTGTGTAATGAGTAAATTGGTGAGTTTCCCGATTAAACTGATTGAGTCCCCCACCACCTGTACCAACCCAGAGTTTACCCCAACTATCTTCATAGATTGACGAGACATAGTTACTGCTTATGCTTTTTAGATTATGAGAGTCATGAATGTAGTGAGTAAACTTCTCTGTTGTACGATCAAATTCGTTTAGTCCTCCGTTCTCAGTGCCAATCCAGATTGTTCCTAAGTGATCTTCATAAAGTGATAATATAAAGTTATCAGACAACGATATGGAGCTATCTT
Organism: Coleofasciculus sp. B1-GNL1-01; assembly: GCF_040220235.1. Classification (NCBI taxonomy): domain Bacteria; kingdom Bacillati; phylum Cyanobacteriota; class Cyanophyceae; order Coleofasciculales; family Coleofasciculaceae; genus Coleofasciculus; species Coleofasciculus sp. B1-GNL1-01. The sequence continues at coordinate 34,363 of NZ_JAVJTO010000022.1, read as the reverse complement.
CCTTGCGTTTATATACTGTAAAGTTATATCCGTCATATTTATTTAGCCCATCTTGTGTACCAAACCACATCATTCCTTGATTGTCTTGGATAATAGTTGCAACGCCACTTTGAGACAATCCATCTTTAACTGTTATGTGTTCAAACTTTAATTTAGATTCTACAGCATACGCATTGGCTGGGAGACTCAAAATTATTAAGATTGCCAGTATTATTATCAGCAATACAGTCTTAAAAAATATTAGGGATGTACGGATTATTTCTAAGCACAGATTGGGCAAATAAAAAAGTATAATTAAGCCCATATACTTAATAAGTTTAAGTAAACAATATTATTTTTAGCAGTATAAGGGGTTTTTATACTACTTTAGCAGAATGAAAATCATTAAACTTTGTTCAAGCAAATAGTACTTTCATTGTGTGCATAAAAAGGCTCAGTAGGTAATTTTACAGTCTCCTTCCTCACAGTCAGAGACAGGAGAGTCAAAATTATTTCCGTTACTCCAAGATTGTATCGGTTGGTCTGTAAGTCCCATCGGCTTGGAGGGGAGAGGAATTTCACAAACTACATTACCGTCCTGACCAGGAACTTTAGTAGTCATTGTTCCCACTAAGGTGTTGTTAATCACTTGGAACTCTACACCACTGGGAATCGTTAACCCGTTCTCTTCTAAAACAGGATTTGTATTCGAGAGAAATTGCGATTTAAACTCTTCGTCTACCCATGTCTGAGCAACGATTTTGGACAAAATCTTTTGAGTGTCTGGATTATTCTTTACCAAAACTGACATTGTTTTTCTCCTATTCTTCCAAGAATCTAGTTAAGGGATTTAATGATAGTCAACTCAGCGCAAATGGCAGGCAATCTGGATAAAGTCTGGTTAGTCTAACTTTCTATCTAACTAGGGACTTCACTGATATCTGCTACGCCAAGTTATAGTTATATTAATATACAATGCTTATTTGATCGATGCAAGAGGGTCTGAGAAATTAAATCAGTCTATATTGCATCATTCGGCTAATCGACAGATGGGTTACCCAGAATAAACTCTCCGACTGAAGTTTCCCGATAATAATCCGTTCCCACCGTCGCCGCAAATAAATCAGAATTGCCACAGCCGATCGCGCAAGGTGCCAGATTCATCGCTGTTGCTACCAGATACATCGTTTGCATTAAGGAACCGACATCTTTGAGGATGAGAGAGTAAGCAGCAGATTCGTAAACCCAAGCCATTCGTTGGAACCGGGCTGCAAATACTAACAAAATCTGGGCTGTACAAGCTTTGCCAGTTGCAAAATATGCCTCTTCTAACAGCGCCTCCGCATTCTCATTCCTGCCCGTCAATCGACAAAGCTGATGAGATTCGGGACGATAATGATAAACTCCAGAGTCTAGATTATCACAGGTATTCGCGATCGCATACAATTCTAACTCATATCGACCACCACTATTGGCATAAGGTCTGTGGGTGCATTCCCCATAATCCTTCGCCGTAATTCGCTTATTCCGAGTGCATCGGTACAGAAATTCCCCCAGTTGCTTCACGGTTATCGGCTTATCGCTATAACTCCGAATCGATTTCCTCTCCTCCAGTACCCAAGTGAAGGAATAATCCTCCGCTTTAAGTTTCTCGATATCCGGCTGATACAGTTCAATAATCTCATCGGACATCCTAGGTTGAACCATCGGAGGCTGGGGAATCTTATCCAAGAAGCGGAACGTTTTCCCAGAATCATTACTATGTCTCCCCTTACGGCTTCTGGCGTGAAACAGCAAATCGTGAAACTCCCAGGATAGTAGCGAATGACTCTCATCCTCCTCAATCGTGCCATTATCCTGCACAGCACCTAGCATTTGGCTACTCAATAGCAAACTGAAGAATAATTGTACCGTTTCTGGCGTCAATCCAGGTATCGTTTGACACAATTCCTCCGCCGTTCTCGGTTGCGCCAATTCAGAAACCAGTGCCGCGCCGCGCCAATCGGCTAAAATAACTTTGGTGTGGGATAAAGGAGATTCTATGATTAACTGATTGTCCTGTTTATGGCAATAAGCAAAACGCGAGAGACTATAGCGTTGTTCAACTGTCGCCGATTGAACCTGAAACCGTTTCAATGGATAAATCGGAACTCGCGTAGCGATAGGAAACCCATCCCCAACCACCGTATGACAAATCCACCCTAACTGAATAAACTGATTCAGATAATAATAAAACGTTGCCAATCTCTCAAACCCATCACATTGGAGAACACTATCACTGAGATTCTCCTCTGTCCCCCCGGCTGTCGATAAACTATTTATCGCACTGAATAATCCCGGCGATACCTGATCCAGATTCAGCGTATACTGAGGCAAATTACCCTTAACACGGGTTGACTGAATCACCATGCGATCGCGCGACTCTTCAGTTACAGTAATATCCTTACGAAAAGACAGAATAAAAGGAAGTGACATAAAGCATTAATCGGGTTCGTAATTGCGCTTGTAGTTGCGCTTTAGCGCCGGTTCAACGTTCCTACCCCCACCACAAACGCTTAATCAATTCAGTTAGGCGCACCTCTATCATTGGTGTCAACTTGGGCTGAAACCCCCTCACCCCCAGCCCCTCTCCCACCAGGGGAGAGGGGAGCAAGAAGAAAGCGGTGTTCCAGATAGGTGGGGGGTAGGGGGGATAGAGAAGGGATTAGGTGAAAAGCTTGTCAGCAATGTTTTTTACCTTAAGTTGACACCAATGAAGTCTATACGCCCCCACAAGAATCACAGCAAATCACAAAAACATAGGAATCGGATTAAGCTGAGACTCCAGCAACGGTTGAGACAACCAGCCCAATTTTACCGGAACATCATACAACCGTCCAAACGCCAATCGCCGCCAAAAATGACGCAATCCCGGCACAATCACCTTAACCACAGGCAAACCAATATCCGGACGAGTCTGATCTAAAACTAACACCTCCAAGCCCTGTTTTCCAGCAATATTAACACAACTCCTGACATCGTCCGCCAAATCATCCCTTCCCATCCGGGAATAATCACTATAACCCTTCATCTTCACCTTAGAATCAGGCACCAGATAGGGCTGATTGGCAATCGTCGCCCTTTGCCACCAATCTAACGCCACCGGATCATTAAAACGATACTCCGTTGTCCCATCATCCGCCATCGATAACACAGCCGGAAGCACTTGATTCATCTCCGTTATCGCCCGTAATAGCGCAATTTTCGGGTCAAAATGAGCGCCGAAACCAAAGACAATATCTTCAATCTCCCGATCAACTCGTCGAGAAATCGCCGTAAACGTCGGCACATTCAAATCCGTGGTCATATCAATCACCCACATCTGCCGATGAATTGAGCGATAATACTCAACCACCTCCGCTAAATACGGGTCATCAAAACTGGCTAAATCGACCCCTGGACGCTGCACCCGATTATACCACCACAACGCCACCCCATCCCGTTCAACTAACTCCATAAACCCTTGCAAAATTGCCTCTTCTACCGTATTTCCCGCCGCCGCGCCATTAGAATTTGCCCAACAATAGGGATTTTTTGCTCTAGGATAACCGTAATAACAATAAGCCGTGGGAATATATTTAAACCGTTGATGGGTTAATGACCAAACAGGCGTCCAGTCTAATTCCTGTTGCGGATCAAAGGGTTCAGGAACCTGTTGACTTGGCGTCGATTGCTCATTTATCTGCTGACGATTCTCATACTGCGCTTCACTATAAAGCATACAGTCATTCGGATGAATCGCCCGATCGCCTAACTCCTGATAACATCCCCTTTGGCGAATCTCATCCCCTTGAAATATGCCACAATAGCGTTCAATCGCTTCACACAAGGCACTCGCTTTTGCCTGACTATCAGTTTTCCCTTTCCCGCCACTTTTCCCGCGCACGGTTTGCCGCAAAAAGTAGAGGGGATCGAACATCATGGCAAAGTTGTGTCCCGCATAATAGCTGTGAATCACCCCATTGTCTGTCAGTTTTTTCGGGTGTAATGTATGCACCACCCCCGTAATCGGACTCACATGATGCTGGTATTTTTTCAGCGTGGCTTCCGGTGAGACAGAACGGTGTCCGCCATCATGGGTAAATGTTTTCCTTTGACTGTTGAGATAGATAGGAGATGGAGTTTGGTTAAACTGTTGCGGATTGCCACAGCCGGGACATTGAGGACGTTGAACTAACGTATGGGTTTCGGTGTTTAGGGATAGGGTATCGACGGTAATAATCTGTCCAGTAACTTGGGGATTTTCGCCTTGGACAATCCATTTAATTAGTTCCGTCGCCGCCAGATTTAATCCAGTTTGCCAGGTGGAGGGGAGGGCGGCTTTGGCGATGGGAAAAATTGATGCCTTGGGGTTTTGGTTTTGGATATAAGTTTCCACTGGGCGATTGGTGCGTAACCGTTGCGCTAAACAGTGCCAACATCCAGTTTTTCCAGGTAGAAATAGGGGTCCTAACCAAATCGTTGTCCCGATGGGTTTGATTAATAGCCAAGGCTGTTGGTTTTGCCAAGCGTGGCGGTTAATGTCGGCGAGTTCTGGGCGTAAATAGTCATCGGTGACAACCAGGGTTAAATCACCGTCTTTGCCCAGGTTTAGGGAAAGGGATTCCAGGTGAGTTTTGATGTCTGGAAGGGAATAGATTGCCAAGGATTGCACCGATACGGTTGTGGTTTGTAAGCGATGCCATGCTGAGATTGGATTAACGGGTAAGGTTGCCAGAAAAGCGGCGATTTCGGATGAGATGTGATCCTGGGCTTCGACAATATACCCTTTTTGTTCCATTAACATGAGGGCATAGTAAATGTCCGCTGCTGATGCGGTGTTTTGGAGTTGTTCAATAATATCGTCAACGGGTTGTCCGGTGAGTAAGGGGACTAATTGGGTGTAAAGCTGTCCGCTGAGGGCAAAGGATTCGTGTTCTGAGATTAAAAATACGGTGGAATCGAGAATTTCACTATGAAAATAGGGTTTAATTATGGGTTTATTGATCATGGTACGGGGTTAAGTGAGTGGTGGGTTACGGCGGATATCTAGTGAAATCGTTATTGTCTGGATTAAATACCGCCTAACCCACCCTACGATTTTATTGGTCGGTGGGGTTGAAAGTCATGCCAAAATAGGGCTAAAGCCCTTACTACAAACTACGGGCTTTGGGGTGTAAGAGTGCCTGTGTCATGGTTGATCCCTCGTCTCACGCCATCGTTAATGACACCAAATCATCTGCCATTTCAAAATTGGCGGTGACATTCTGCACATCATCCAACTCATCTAGGGCATCCATTAATTTTAGGAGCGATCGCGCTACATCCGGATCAGTAATTTCTATACTATTCCCCGGTATCCAACGTAACTCAGCATCGCGCACGCTGAAACCTTGATCCTGTAGGGTTTGATTCAGGTGTTCTAGATTCGTTACTTCGGTGACAACTTCCACCCCCGGTTCCTCGTCGTCTTCAATCCACTCATAGGTTTCCGCCCCCCCAGCCAGTGATGCTTCCAATAGCCGATCCTCGGACACCTCACCCGCTACCGTCACCACCCCTTTTTGTTCAAACATCCAACTCACGCAACCCGTTTCTCCCAGATTCCCGCCATTTTTGGTAAACGCCGATCGCAAATCTGCCGCCGTGCGGTTACGATTATCGGTAAGGGCTTCAATTAGAATCGCCACACCCCCAGGACCATAGCCCTCATAGCGAATCTCTTCCAGGTTGTCGCTACCACTATCAAACTGACCTGACCCTTTCGCGATCGCCCGGTCAATATTATCATTGGGAATACCCGCCGCCTTCGCCTTCTCAATCGCGGTGCGTAACCGGAAATTCCCATTCGGGTCAGGAACGCCACTACGGGCAGCTACAATGATCTCCCGTGAGAGTTTGGCAAAGGTTTTTCCCTTCGCTGCATCCACTCTCGCCTTCTGGCGCTTAATATTTGCCCACTTACTGTGTCCTGCCATAACTGAAACCAAAATCAGTCAAATCCCGCTTCCCTAGGGTAGCTTGGTCATTTGTTATTTGTCATTTGTCATTCGTCATTTGTCATTCGTTGATTAGGATATCTCTTCCCCATCTTCCCCATCTCCCCCAGCTTCCAGACGTAGCATGCTACGTCTCTACATTGCTTCCCCCTGCTTCCCAGATTAGACAGGAAGAAGAACGCGAACGGTGGTGTGTTGATTGGGTATGCTATCAATCGTTAAGGTTCCGCCCAACAGTTCGATTAACCGCTTACTGATACTCAATCCCAATCCTGTCCCTTGTTGGGCATACAGTTTACGTTCAAACTGCTGATACGCCCCCAACTTGGTAATTTGTTCTGGACTCATCCCCCGTCCGCGATCGCTAACCGATAAGGCGTAGAATGATTGATTGGGAACCGTCCTTCCCGTTACCGAAACGGGAGTGCCAGCCGTCGAATATTTCAACGCATTATCCACTAATTCTTCGACAATTTTCTCCATCCGAGTTTTGGCAATTTGTAGACTGGAATCATGTACATCAAGAGTCACATCAGCCTCGCGATTCCTGCGTTTCGCCTGTTGCCAAACTATGGCTTCAATCACTGAGGCGGCGGAACTGATTCGAGAACTGCGTAAGGCTTGAATTCGATTCGCATCCGTTACAGTGAGTTCCAGTTCGGCGTAGAGTAAAAAGTTTTGAATCAGTCGATGTAATCGTTCGCCTGATTTACGGATACTTTCCGACATTTCCTTGATTTCCTCACGTTCCAGGGTATCCGCTTCTTCCACTAACAACTGGGAAAATCCCAGAATATTCGTTAGCGGCGATCGCATTTCGTGGGGGAGAGACAGGCTGATACTGGTGCGTAATTGGTCGAGTTTTTGGGTTTGTTGTTCCTCAATTATCGCTTGTTTTTGTAACCGGGAGGCAATGGCATTCAGTAATTCATCGACACTAAAGGGCTTGGTGATATAGTCATCTGCCCCTAGTTCCATCCCTTGACGCAAATCCGTTTTATCGGTGCGGGCGGTGAGGAACATAAATGGAATGGTGGCGGTTACAGGATTTTTTCGTAATGTATTTAAGACGCCAAACCCATCTAATTTGGGCATCATCACATCACATAAAATTAAATCCGGTTGACACTGCTGTACTAAATCCAATCCCGCACAACCATCGCCTGCGCCGCAGACTTCAAAGTCTTCGGCTTCCAGCAATTCCATGAGATTTTCCCGGACGGTTTCTTCGTCTTCGATAATTAAAATTTTTTTCATGGTGGTTATCAACATTTTTGGCATAAATTAAAACAGAATCTGGTATTTTTTACCTTTGTCGGTAAGCCGCCACATCTGCCAAGAACTCAAGTTCTTGGCTCATAGCTTAAGTCCATTAAAATGGACTCAGACTAGATATAGTGTTTTTATTTGGGTCGTGAACACAGGAACCTGGTAAAAAGGCAATGGGCAATGGGCAATAGGCAATAGGGGAAAGAGATACAGGGTTTTTAAGTAATCTAAGAAAAGACCTCCTAGGTTTACAACTCATTTAACTTGGGTTTTAACCCAAGGCTTGCCCCACTAAAGCTTTTTCGCTGAATAATAAGGATTCAAATTCCTTAGCTGGCAAAGGTTTACTAAACAGATACCCTTGCATTTGATGACAGTGATGCTGCACCACAAAGGAAAGTTCCGCATCCGTTTCCACTCCTTCCGCCACTAATTTTAAATTCAGCGTATTTGCCATTTCAATAATCGCTTGGGTAATTGCCGCCTGACTCGGATTATCCTGAATATTGCGAATAAAACAGCGGTCAATTTTCAAGGTATCAAAGGGAAACTGCTGTAAATAGCTTAAAGATGAATACCCTGTACCAAAATCATCAATGGCAATCTCCACACCTAGCGCTTTTAACGCCTGTAAGCGGCGAATCGCTACATCGGTATTTTCCACCAGCATACTCTCCGTTAATTCTAATTCTAAATACTCCGGTCGCAATCCGGTTTCGGTCAAAATCTTGACTAACCGATGACGCAAGTCTAATTGCTGAAATTGACGCCCGGATAAATTGACGGCGATTTTCAAATGAGGATAACCCATTTTTTGCCAATGGCGAGTTTGCTGGCAAGCGCTTTTTAACACCCATTCCCCAATTGGCAAGATTAATCCCGTTTCTTCGGCTAGGGGAATAAACTTAACCGGAGAAACTAATCCCCGTTCGGGATGTTCCCAGCGCAATAGGGCTTCTGCACCGATAATTTTACCTGTTTCCAAATCAAGTTGCGGTTGATAGTAAACCTGAAGTTCATCTCGTTCTAACGCATAGCGTAAGCTTGTTTTTAACGCCACCCGATCTGAGGTTCCTTTACTTAAGGCAATCGAGTAAAACTGATGGCAATTTCCTCCCTGTTGCTTTGCCTGAAACATGGCTTTATTTGCCTGATTCAGTAACTGTTCAATATCCTTGCCATCACGGGGATAGAGTGCCATACCAATACTAGCGGTGACAAAAATTTCTTGGTCATCAATGGCAAAGGTTTGGGAGAACTGATCTAAGAGAGTTTGGGCAACGAAAACCGCATCTTTTTTATGGGGGGTTGTGGGCAGAATAATCGCAAATTTACCGCTGCCTAATCGTGCGACATAATCCTCAGATGTGACAGCATTAACTAACCGCTGGGCTACCGCTTGTACTACGCGATCGCCTACACTATGTCCTAAGTCGTCATTAATTTGATTAAATCGGTCTAAACCGACACACATAATCGTCATTAATGGCTGATTATGAGTCAATTCTATCTGTTTAAATTGCTCGCGTAAGGATAACTGATTAGGCAAATTGGTTAAGGAGTCATGATGCATCAAATAATCGAGTTGATCCTTTGCTTGCTCAAGTTCACTACGATACTGCTGCTGCTTTTTAAACCGAGTCGCGATCGCGCCGAGTAATTCTGCCCGGGTAAAGGGTTTAGTCAGGTAATCATCTGCCCCTAATTCCATCCCTTGCCGAAAGTCGGCTTTAGCCGCTTTAGCGGTTAAGAAAATAAAGGGTGTAGTGGCAAATGTTGTCTCCTGACGCAGTGTTTTTAAAACACTATACCCGTCCAATCCCGGCATCATCACATCACAAATAATTAAATCCGGTTTCTCGACTTTGGCTAAATCAATCCCCTTATAACCATTGGTTGCACCAATTCCAGTTAATCCTTCGGCGTCCAAGAGTTCTAAAATATTTTCCCGGACGAGTTCTTCATCTTCAATGACTAGAATCTTTTTCATGACTTTATAATGGGTAAGGTAACGGTTACTGTAGTGCCAACCCCGATAATACTATTAATGTAGATATCACCCTGATGAATATCCACACATTTTTTAACAATGGCAAGCCCTAATCCGGTTCCCGGAATCGTGCCAACGTTGGTTCCTCGATGGAATGCTTCAAACAATCGGTCTTGATCTTCTGGGGGAATACCAATGCCGCGATCGCGAATTTCTAGGGTGATTTGTTCCCGATTACCATTGAGGTTAATGTCAATGGCTTGGTCGGGGGAGGAATACTTAATCGCATTGCTTAATACATTCTCTAAAATTTGCTGAAGTAATTGCTTATCTAGATAGATATCTTGGAGATCAAGAGTCTGTTCCCACGCATAATTGATATTAATAACCGACGGTTTAGGCTGATTCAGTTGTAGATCTTTGCTTAAGGTGGTACAGAATACTTCCAAGTCAATTGGTTCTGGTGTCAAGCTAAGTTTACCTGCATCTGCCTTGCCTAAAATTAATACATCATTTAATAATTTTGTCATATACTTAACCGAGGTTTGAATTCGGTGCAAGTGCATCAGTTGTTTTTCATCTGACCATTTATGCCGATAATGTTCTAGTAACTCGGCTGACGAGTGAATCGTGGTGAGAGGCGTGCGAAACTCATGAGACGTTACCGTAATAAAGCGAGATTTTAAGTCACTCAGTTCCTTTTCTTGTGCCAACGCATTGAGAATTTCTGCTTGCACTCGTTGGCGTTCAGTAATATCCTCCGCAATCCCCGCAATCCGGATAGTAATTCCCGCCTCATTCACCACCGGAAACGCCCGTACTCCCATCCAACGTACTGAACCATCGGGGCGAACAATCCGATATTCTTCCTGGAAATTTGCTTCCCCTAGGGACTGTTTGTGTAACGCTTGGATTACGCGATCGCGATCCTCCGGATGAATGGATTCTAACCAAGATGAAGGTTGCTCATATAAACTTTTAGTCGAACGTCCCCATACCTCCTGATACACAGGACTAATATAGATCATTTGGCTAAAATCAGGGGTGGTTAAAAAGAAGACTTCGCGAATATTTTCCGTCAGTTGACGCAACTGTTCTTCACTGGTGCGAAGTTGTTCCTCTATCCGTTTTCTTTCGATAATTTCGGCTTGAAGAACATCATTCACTTTCCTTAACGCCGCCGTGCGTTCCTCCACGCGCATTTCTAAAGCATCGTTTACTTGTTCCAGACTGAGTCGCATTTGCACCCGATCTGTGACATCTTGGACAATTACCGAAACTTCTTCAACCCCACTGGCAACAATTCGCGCTTCAAAATTGCGGGCTTTACCGTTTACCCAGAGTTGATATTCCACCCGTTGAATGGTTTTCGTTTCCAGCGCTTGTTCAATATGATCCCAAATTAATCCTGCCACTGGCGTGGGCAGTATTTGATGTAAATGTTTACCGATAATATTAGTAGCCGGAATAGGAAGCGTTTCCGTTTTTGCCCCATGGAAATCTAAATAAATTCCCGCACTGTTAATCCGAAACAAGGCATCAGGAATAAGTTCTAAAAGGGCATGGTTTCGGGATTCTGCCTGATTTAAGGCGGCGATAACCTGCTGATGGTTTTGCTGTTGAATGTGGTAGTCTTGTTCCCGTTGAATGTGATAAAATACCATCGCCCATTGAGACGCGATCGCATAGACACAATCAATTTCCGCCTGACTCCATTGGCGTTGCGCTTGCGTCGTCAGCAGGCTAATCGCCCCAAAATAGGAGTGACGATGACAAAGGGGTAGAATTAACAGAGGTAAACCGGAAACCCTCTGCCATTCTTGGATTGGCGCTGAGGGCTGTTCATCCGCGATCGGACAAATCAGTGGTTTTCCCTGAATTAGCCAAGTGGAATACTTGCCATAAAACTCACAAATTAGCCGAGAGGATGAGTCATCTACAGTTCCCTTTCCTCGCAGTACGTTATAGGGGTGTTCTTGTCTGTTTATCCCCCTTACCTCCCCCTCAACTGTTGCCGTAGTTAGTCCCAAATCTGATACCATAAACATCAGACAGGAGTCAACTTGTAGACCGTAACGCAGTTGATCCGCCGTCGTTTGTAGCCCATCTTGAGGAACACATTGTCCTTGCGTTACTTGGGCAATCTGCGGCATAATTGCCCCTTGTAGGGTTAAGAGATGATTCTCCATTGTCCCCGATCCATGAGCGTTAATTGATAGATGCTTGGATGAGATAGCCATAAGTCATGAATGGATGAAACATAAAAAGTTTGACATTGGCGAATCCTAGAATGAACGTTATCTGGTTAATTTTCACCTTCAAATCATCGGATTGAGTCAAAATTGTAAGGGCGGGTTTAGCCATTAAAACGACTTGTCACCAATACATGAACAACAAAACCCGCCCTTACCCCCTCACGCACCACGCCCTCTTTCCGAAGTGAACGATCAAAATCAGCGCTACCGATGGATCACCCCAACATGAGTCGCGATCGCATCCAGCAATTCTGCCAAGGTAAATGGCTTAGTCAGATAGGCATTAGCCCCCAAATTCATCCCTTGCTTAATATCAGTTTTTGCAGCTTTAGCGGTGAGAAATAAGAATGGAATAGTAGCCGTCTTACCTTGAGAACGCAAGGCAGAAAGAACCCCATAACCATCCATTTCTGGCATCAGCACATCGCACAAAATCAAATCCGGATCATGGTGTTGTGCCAGATGCAAACCCTTCTGTCCATTTTCAGCGAGAATCGCATCAAACCCTTCTGCATCCAGCAGTTCCAGGATATTCTCGCGTACAGACTCCTCATCTTCAATCACTAAAATTTTAACCACTGTTGCTCTCCTTGAAATGCCTAACCTGTATTAACGTGTTTAAAAATATGGCTACAATCATGACAGCAATAATCTCCTCATTTATAACTCAATTAATTCCGGTGTCATCTCCTGAAAATGGATCAGAAGACTGAGAGAACCCCAGAGTCAAACAGGGGAATTACTGTCCACTTTGATAAATTGTTGCATAGTGATTCTGATTAGTCCTCGTGGAAATTACGGGGTGTGAATCTGGGTTGAGGATTCCATCTCCGTAATTTCACCTTGAAGGGGGTGGGCATCCTGAGTAAAACCGTTGTAGAGACGTTCCGGCGGAACGTCTCTACCAAATGATGTGTCCTCACTTACAAACCTAGAGTCAGGAACATATTCGCTAAGATCAACATCAGGTGTTGAGATAACTCACGAACCACGAGGAAACCGTGACTAAGTTGGGTAACAACCTCGCCTCAGCCAAACCTGATCAAAATCATGAGGCGAGTAAAACTGAAGGGTGTTGGGGTTGGCGTAATCTGTTTTGGGAAGCACGAACTCGTCTTCTTGCCTGGTACGTCTTACTAATGGTTTGCTTTACGGGTACATCAGTTGGGCTGATCCGTCAAGTTCTATTTGAAGAGGCGTACAAACGAATTGATAGTTCTCTAAACCAAGAGGTGCAGGAGTTCCAGCGATTGTTCCAACAAGGGAAAAACCCTTTGACTGGTCAACCGTTTGGCGATAATTTGGCGGCTTTATTTGAGGTTTTTCTATCCCGTAATATTCCCAATGATGGTGAGTTTCTGCTGACTATTATTGATGGTCAATTCTACCAATCTAGTCCGACAGCATTACCTGACCCGCTGCAACCGGATGCACGGCTACTTAAACGTTGGATGAATCTGACTCAATCTGCAAAAGGTCTGGAAGAAACATCAGTTGGTCCGATTCTTTACTATGCCGAACCAGTGGAAATTGGCGGAGAAATTCGGGGACTATTTATTGTCGCTAATGTGATTGCCTATGAAAAGGAAGAAGTGAATGAAGTCGTTTGGGTGATTGTTAAAGTAACGTTGGTTGTGATGGTGGTTGCGTCTATTGTGGCTTGGATCGCTGCTGGACGGGTACTCGCCCCTCTACGTTCGGTTACAGAAACGGCGCGTTCGATTAGTGAAACGGATCTGACGCAACGCATTCCTATACAAGGTACGGGTGAAATTGCCGAACTGACTACTACGCTGAATCAAATGCTGGATCGTCTGCATCGGGCGTTTACTAGCCAGCGAAATTTTATCAATGATGCAAGTCATGAATTGCGGACACCGATCACGATTATCCGAGGTCATCTGGAATTATGGGACGATGACCCAAAAGCACAACAGGAAACTCTGGAATTAGTCTTGGATGAATTGGATCGGATGAACCGATTTGTCAATGATTTACTCCTGTTAGCGAAAGCCGAATGGCGCGATTTTTTACAGGTTGAAATCATAGATATTGACTCATTCACCGAGGAACTTTTTGCTAAAGCCAAAGCCTTAGCTGAGCGAGACTGGCAATTGGATGCGATCGCGTCTGGTCAAATTGTCGCTGATCGTCAGCGTCTGACGCAAGCGATCACGAACCTGGCTGAAAACGCCACCCAACATACCGAGGCGGGAGATCAAATCGCCTTGGGTTCCGCGAGCGATCGCCACAATGCCTATTTCTGGGTTCGCGATACTGGAAAAGGAATTGACTCAGCTAACCAAAAGCGGATTTTTGAGCGGTTTGCTCGACTCCCCAACAGCCGCCGTCGTTCTGAAGGCGCGGGTTTAGGCTTGTCTATCGTTCAAGCGATCGCCCAGGCGCATCGGGGTGAGGTGAAACTCAACAGCCGACTGGGTGCTGGCGCTCAATTTACGATTGTTCTTCCCCTAGAGCCAAAACAGGATAATCTACCTCATGAATCGAATTCTAATTGCTGAAGATGAACCCCGGATTGCCTCATTTCTGGAAAAAGGGCTGCGGGCTAAAGGATTTACTACCAGCGTAGCCATAGATGCGGGGGAGACGCTGGATATGGCACTCTCCCACGAATTTGACCTGATGATTATGGATTTGGGACTCCCCGGTAAAGATGGTTTACAAGTGCTAGAGGAGTTACGGGGTCAGGGGGAACAAATCCCGATTATAATTCTCACCGCCCGTGATGACATCCGTGATAAAGTTGCTGGATTAGAGGGAGGGGCTGATGATTACATGACCAAACCCTTTCGGTTTGAAGAACTTTTAGCCCGGGTGCGCTTGCGGTTGCGGAATAACCATTTGCCGAAAACCAAGGAGGAGATGGTACTTACCATCGGTCATGTTAGTTTAGATTTGCGGACTCGTCGGGTTCGGGTTAAGGGTCAACGTGTTGAACTCTCCGCCCGCGAATTTACCCTCGCAGAAACCCTGTTACGCCATCCCGGACAAGTGATGAGCCGAGAGCAGTTACTCAGTCATGTTTGGGGGTATGATTATGATCCGGGTTCTAATATTGTTGATGTTTATATCGGTTATTTACGTAAAAAATTAGGCAGTGACTTAATTGAAACCGTTAGAGGCATGGGTTATCGCCTCCGTACTTGATTAGACGCGGCGCTGGGACAAAATCATTAGTTATCCTAATAATCATCATAATTTTTTCCGATAAATCTAGAGACGTTATCTTCAACGTCTCTTTTCGTTTATGGGCAGTCAAGTCTCTCCCCGTTCCCCGTTCCCCGTTCTCTATTCCCTTCTTAATCACAAACATGAAAGAGTTCTCATAAAAGTATCACCTTGTTTTCACGGCAGTTTATTAAATTAAAGTTAAGACACCAGAAAGCAAGATAAATTTTAGGGGAAAGCCTCAATTTTATCATCCTGCTCGCCTAAAGGATACATCAATCACAAGACACCACATTTTGGAGCATCAGGAGACAATAATGATAGCACAAACGCGCACAATTGAACGTTTTTTGAATAGAGCAAGAGCCGCCAGTTTTGAATCTAAAACCGCTGAAATTGCACAGCATCTTCATTTCAGAGAACGAACAAGTCGTGCGACTGATGCTGCTCATACGGGGTGGTTTTCCCATCTATCTCCAGCGATTGTCCAACCGAATAGCGCCAGAACTCAGAAATTGCGGGTGGTGTTGTACTCCCATGATACGATGGGTTTGGGTCATAAGCGACGCAATTTGTTAATGGCTCAAACCCTTGCCCAGTCTGCTTTACCCACGGACATTCTACTGATTAGTGGCATGAGTGAGGCAAGTAATCTGCACATTCCTGATGGTGTAGATTATGTGGCACTTCCCGCCCTGCATAAAGGAACCAATGGAGAATATCAATCCCGTCGCTTAGATCTGTCGCTTCAGCACATTGTCAATCTTCGCGCTAATATTATTCGGGCGACTGTCGAATCCTTTCAACCCGATGTCTTCATTGTCGATAATGTGCCACGGGGGGCAATTCGAGAATTAGATTTAACCCTAGAGTATTTGCATACTCAAACAGATACTCGTTGTGTTTTAGGTTTACGGGATGTGCTTGATGATCCGATAAAAGTACAGCAGGAATGGCAGCAAGCAGAGAATGAAGAAATCATTCGTAAGTATTATGATGCGGTGTGGATTTACGGTGATCCTAGAATCTCAGATCTGGTTGAGGATTGTCAATTTTCCCCCGATATAGCCGCAAAGGTGCGTTATACCGGTTGTTTTGATCAGCGCAAACGACTGGAATTTGTGGATACTCCCGACGTTGATCCCTTAGCCACACTGAACCTCCCCCCTGGGCGGCTGGCGCTGTGTATGGTTGGCGGTGGGCAAGATGGGGATAAGCTGGCGGAAACCTTTGCCCAAACCCCTTTACCTCCAGACACCAACGGGGTGATTTTAACCGGTCCATTTATGCCCCTTCCTGTGCGTCAACACTTATACCAAATCGCGGCAAAACATCCCCGTTTGCGAGTGTTGGAGTTTCTGGCTGAACCCACCCAACTGTTAGATCGGGCGGATTGTGTGATTACGATGGGTGGCTATAACACCACGTATGAAGTTCTTTCCTTTGACAAACCCGCGCTGATTGTACCCCGAGTTAAACCGCGCCAGGAACAGTTAATTCGGGCTAAACGGTTACAGGATTTGGGATTAGTTGATATGCTGCATCCCGATAATGTCACGCCCACCGCTTTAAGGGAATGGCTATCGGGGACAATGGGAACATCGACACATCGACGCGATCGCATCGATTTCCATGGGCTGGCACGTTTACCTCATTTACTCGAATCTGTTGTTGATTCCCCAGTTATTTCCATGGCTAATGTTTCGTAATTCTTGAATCAGAAATTAGATTTGTCAAGAGTCATTTGTCATTTGTCAAGAGTCATTTGTCAAGAGTCATTTGTTGATGTAGAAACTATCGGACTTGGTTGGGGCGGGTTTAGTTCAGTTAATGGTTTGAGTAGAAACGTTATCGGTTAAACCCGCCCCTACATATTCAAATTTTACCTAATCCCCCATAAGAATGATGCTTTCCACACAATTAAACCGCGTTGGTTATGTTCTCAAGCGTTATCCACGCTACTCAGAAACATTCGTCGTCAATGAAATTTTAGCCCATGAAGCCGCTGGATTAGAGATCGAAATATTTGCCCTACGCCCTCCGGCGGAAACTCATTTTCAAAATATTATTTCCCAAGTTCGTGCTCCCGTTTACTATATTCGTAAACCCATCCAAGGGCGAGTTAGCGAATCTCTCAATAGCCTTAACCCAACAGCCGCTAGCTTCTTCTGGGCAGAACTTCAGGAAGCCAGTAAAATTATCCCCGATTTTTGGACAAAATTAGAGTTGGCTCAAGGAGAAAAAGCCAGTACCGTTTATCAAGCCGCCTGGTTAGCACGAGAGGTACGGTTAAAAAATATTAGTCATCTCCACGCCCACTTTGGTACAGTGGCAACCAGTGTCGCTCGTTTGGCTGCCCACTTTGCCGGAATTACTTATACCTTCACGGCTCATGCTAAGGATATTTTCCATGAAAGTGTCGAACCGGAAGACATGAAACGGAAGCTACAAGATGCGGCAAGTGTGATTACGGTTAGTGACTATAATCTCAAGTATTTACAACAGATGTATGGTGCAGCCGCAGCCCCTATACAGCGCATTTATAATGGCTTGAATTTAAACCAGTTGGGGTATAAATCTCCCCAAGAACGCCCACCCACTATTCTTTCAGTCAGTCGATTGGTGGAGAAAAAAGGGGTTTCTGTATTAATTGACGCTTGTTCGATTCTTGCCCATCGCGGCTGTTTGTTTCACTGTCAAATTATTGGCTCAGGTTCATTAGCAGCAAATCTACGAGAGCAAATTCAACGCCTTGGTTTAGAATCAAAGGTTGAAATTATTGGTTCGCGTCCTCAAAATGAAGTCTTTGAGCATATCCAGAATGCGGCTGTATTTGCTGCACCTTATATTATTGGTAGCGATGGAAATCGTGAGGGTTTACCAACGGTTTTACTGGAAACGATGGCGCTGGGTACGCCTTGTGTGGCTACTGATGTAACCGGAATTCCTGAAGTTGTGCGTCATGAAGAGACGGGATTGATGGTGGCTCAACATGATTCTCAGGCGTTGGCAAATGCCCTAGAACGCTTACTGATTAATTCCAGTTTACGGGTAAAACTGGCAACTAAAGCGCGGCAATTGATGGAGTCAGAGTTTGACATTTATCGTAATACTGCGGTTTTGCGGACTATTTTTAATCAAGTCGTTAATCAAGATAAGTTACAGTCTTCTCCAGTTGTCTCTAATCAAATATCGCCAAATAATCAACATGATAATGTTAGTTTTGCACAAAATGTATAAGTAGGTTGGGTTGAGCGATCGCGTTACCAAACAGGATATCTTGTCATTTGTCAAATAACCCTTTTATTCCAGACTTGAGACGGGGCGGGTTTAGTGACATCAGGGTCAAGAATAAAATTAAGTGGTAAAACCCGCCCCTACAGACCTATTTTTTTTATCCCTGATTCAGGGCGGGTTTAGTAACATTAGGGTCAAAAATAAAGTTAAGTGGTAAAACCCGCCCCTACAGACCTATTTTTTTTATCCCTGATTCAGGGCGGGTTTAGTAACATTAGGGTCAAAAATAAAGTTAAGTGGTGAAACCCGCCCCTACAGACCTATTTTTTTTATCCATAACACAGGGATAATTGAGGGAAAATAGGGTTAAAAATAAAGCTAGTTGTTTATCGTTTGTTGAGACTATAAAATATGCGAATTGCTTACATTTGCGCTGATCCAGGTATTCCAGTTTTTGGTCAAAAAGGTTGCTCGATTCATGTTCAGGAGGTAATTCGTGCTTGGCTAAAACTAGGAATACAGGTTGAGTTATTTGCCACACGAATTGGTGGTGAGCCGCCACCGGATTTAGCCGATGTCATTGTTCATTGTTTACCCTCTATTCCCAAAGGCGAAATAGCTGCCCGTGAACAAGCTGCCCTATCTGCTAACCTTGATCTACGTATAGCACTGGAAAATAACGGTATTTTCAACTTAGTTTATGAGCGTTACTCGCTCTGGAGTTTTACCGGAATGGATTATGCCAAGTCTATGGGAATACCAGGGATTTTAGAAGTCAATGCTCCCTTAATTGAAGAACAGGCAAAACATCGGGGTTTAGTCAATCGCAGGCTGGCGGAACAAGTGGCACAGCAAGTGTTTAGTACAGCCAGTGCAATTATTGCCGTGTCTGAAGAAATTAAGACTTATATAGAAACATATCCGGGAGTAAGTAAACGAGTGTATGTGATTGCTAATGGCGTTAACCCAGATCGTTTTTCCGTTGATATTGAATCAGCCTTATCGATTCAGCCGGAACCATTCACCGTGGGATTTGTTGGCACTCTCAAGCCTTGGCATGGATTATCGGTTTTAGTCGAAGCCTTTGACACCCTACATCAAAAGTATGAGAATACGCGACTATTAATTGTTGGGGATGGACCCGAACGGGATAATTTAGTCACAGAATTATCAGCACGCGAATTATTAGAGGTGACTCATTTTACCGGAGCCGTTACTCCTGATACCATCCCTAAACTTTTAGCAAAAATGACTGTTGCCGTTGCTCCTTATCCGCACCAATCTGACTTTTATTTTTCACCCTTAAAAGTCTATGAATACATGGCAGCCGGATTACCTGTGGTGGCGAGTCGTATTGGACAATTGAGAGAATTAATTGAGGATGAAATTAATGGGTTATTGTGTCCTCCAGGCGACGCCGTAGCCTTAGCCGCCACCCTAGAGCGCCTCTACCATAATCCTGAATGGGGCAAACAGCTAGGAAAAGCCGCCAGACAGACAATACAGCACCATCATACCTGGGATGCGATCGCGAAACGTCTATTAGAAATCGCAGGTATGGCAGGGGGAGTAGAAGAGATGGGGAAGATAGGGGAGATAGGGGAGATAGGGGAGATAGGGAAGATGGGGGAGATGGGGGAGATAGGGAAGATGGGGGAGATAGGGAAGATGGGGGAGATGAAGCAATATTTTTCCAATGACAAATGACGAATGACAAATGACAAATGACAAATGACGAATGACGAATGACATAAGACAAATGACACAAAAATCCATCCCTAGTTTTTGGCGAATATTACATCGCTTCTCCCCCTATCTTCAGAAACAAAGTTTACTCTTAATCACAGCGGGATTCGCTCTATTCGCTGAGGTAGTATTACGATTACTTGAACCGTGGCCCCTGAAATTTGTTTTTGACTATATTTTAATTAATGCACCCGATAAAAACATTAGTATTCTCAATCGTTTTGATCCAGTAACATTGCTAACCCTATCGGCTTTCGGGTTAATCGCCATCACCGCACTACGAGCAATAGCATCTTACTGGAGTACCGTGAGTTTAGCCCTAGCCAGTAGCCGCATCTTAACCGAAATTCGCGAACAACTCTATCGCCATCTTCAATGCCTATCTCTCTCCTACCATACCAAAGCCAGAAGTGGTGATTTATTAGTGCGAATCAGCACCGATACCACCCGATTACAAGAAATTGTCCTCACCGCCATCATGCCCCTTCTCGTCAGCATTATGACACTCTTGGGTATGATTGGAATCATGATTTGGATCGATCGCGATCTAACATTACTAGCATTAATTACCTTACCCTTCTTTTGGTTTGCCGCCACCCGTCTAAGTGAGCGAATCCAGCAAGCCTCGCGTCAGCAACGTTGGCGTGAGGGGGCTGTCGCCGCCACTCTAGCCGAATCAATTGGCGCAATTAAATTAGTACAAGCCCTTTCCCTGCAAGACGCCTTCGCCAATGTCTTCTCCCAAGCCAATCACCGCAGTCTCAAAGAAAGCGTGAAAACCCAACGCTTATCCGCTAGCTTAGAACGTACTGTGGATGTCGTCATCGCCATTGGTACAGCTATTGTCTTGTGGTATGGTGCAAAACTGACATTACGAGATGCTCTAACCCCTGGCGATGTTCTCGTTTTCTTAACCTATCTCAAACAAGCCTTTAAACCTATACAAAACTTCGCCAAATATACCGGGCGACTATCAAAAGCAGTCGCCTCTGGGGAGCGTGTTTTAGACATTTTAGATGAAACACCAGAGATTAGCGATTCCCCCTTTGCCATTGTCGCGCCTCCATTTAAAGGATATGTCCGATTTGATTGTGTTAGCTTTGCCTATCAACCCGGAAATCCCTTACTCAAAGCCATTGAATTAGACATAAAACCCGGACAAAAAGTGGCTCTCGTGGGTACTTCCGGGAGTGGTAAATCAACACTCTTGAGCCTACTTTTGCGTTTGTATGACCCCACTGAAGGGCGAGTCATGATTGATGGACGAGATATTCGTGACTATACCCTCAAATCATTACGAACTCAAATTAGTGTCGTCATGCAAGACAGTATACTCTTTGCCGCCACCGTTTGGGAAAACATCGCTTATGGAGTACCCGATGCTACCCACGCCCAGATTAAAGCAGCCGTGCGTCTTGCTAATGCTCACGAATTTGTCGAAGCACTTCCCCAAGGCTACGACACCATCTTAGGCGAGCGAGGCTCTACCCTCTCCGGGGGACAACGTCAACGTTTAGCCATCGCCCGAGCCGCCATTCGCCAAGCCCCAATTCTCATCCTCGATGAACCCACCACAGGTTTAGACAAACATAACGAAAAAGCCGTGATTACCGCCCTAGAAAGCGTAGCCAAAAACCGCACCACCTTTCTCATCACCCATGACTTAACCCTCGCCGCTCATGCTGATTTAATTCTCTACATGGAAAACGGACAAATCCTAGAACAAGGAACCCACTCCCAATTAATCCAACTCAATAAAAAATATACCAGCTTATATCAGATGCAATCTCCAGCCGATAGAGAAAACAAAAAGCAAGAAATAAGTAGGTGAACACCATAAAAGCTAACGGTGGAGATCGTCATTCGTCATTCGTCATTCGTCATTCGTCATTCGTCATTCGTCATTTGTCATTTGTCATTTGTCATTTGTCCTTTGTCCTTTGTAAGGGTTTGAGAGCTATTGACAAAACTTAGTACAGTGCCATTTTCTTTTGTCCGACTACTTAGGGGCGGTTGAATAAGTATTAGGCAGATAGGAAAATATGGCGACAAGGATACAACAAAATAATAACAATTGACACAGAACCCCTCTCATGTCCCATAATTCCTCCAAATCCCCCAACCCATCCTCCAAATCCCCCAACCCATCATCCAAATCCCCCAAAACCTCTGCGCCCCTCTGCGCTTACCTCTGCGCCCCTCTGCGTTAAAAAAACATCATTTCGACACCACTAATTTCCATTTAAAATCGTCAACTCCATGACCATTCCCGTAATCGATCCATTCAACATCACCACCGATCCAAACCTGTCATTCCTTACCGCAGCCCTTAACCCAATCACCGTCCAGCAAGAACTCACCAAAAACCTACCACAACCCCTTCAGAAAAGCAACCTTTGTGCGATTAAAGTCATTCGCTACAAACCCGGACGTCGCTGCTTAATAGAATACAACCTAACCCATCCCAATCATTCCACCATTCCCATCACCCTGCTCGGTAAAGTACGGGCAAAAGGCACTGATTTTAAAAGCTATCAACTCAACCAAGCCCTTTGGCAGAAAGGATTTACCGATAATAGTAACGATGGAATTAGTATCCCCGAACCTATCGCCATAATTCCCGACTTTCAGATGTGGCTTCAGCGCAAAGTCCCCGGAGTCACCGCCACAAAATTACTCCCCCAACCCCAAGGAATTACCCTAGCTAAACACATTGCCGAAGCCATTTATAAACTACATCAAGCCAAAATTCCGCCCCAGCGCCGCCACACCATAGCCGATGAACTGCGAATTTTGCACGAACGTCTGCCCCTAGTGTCTCAACTCAAACCCCAGTGGGAAACCCGTTTAAAGCAAATTTTAGTGGCGTGCGATCGCGTGGCAGCAATAACCCCAGAACCACAACTTCTGGGTATTCATCGCGACTTTTATCCTGACCAAATTCTTGTCGATAACAATCGCCTTTATTTACTGGATTTGGACTTATATTGTCAAGGCAATCCCGGCTTAGATATTGGTAACTTTATTGGACATATCACCGAGCAAAGTTTGCGAACTTTAGGCAATCCCGAAGCCTTAGTGGATCGAGAAAATGCGTTAGCGGAGAGATTTATTCAGCTTGCAGGTGAAGCCCTTCGTCCAGCGATTCAGTCTTATACAACCTTAACCTTAGTGCGACATATTTACATCAGCACTCAGTTTCCAGATCGGTGTCAATTTACCGAATCTTTATTAGAACTGTGTGAACAACGTCTCAAATAAAAGATGATCGGACAAATTTTATATCAAAAACTAGGGCTTTTAATGATTGTATTAGTTTGTCCTTTAATAGGAACACATACTACCCTAGCCAATGAGTTTCTGACAACCGATATTGACTCTAATTATTCACGATCAAAGGAACTCACCCATAGTGACATGAACACCGTCACACCTGTATCTCAGCTAGCCGATGTCAGTGCTGATGATTGGGCATTTCAGGCATTGCGATCGCTCATTGACCGCTATGGTTGTCTCAGCGGATATCCTAATAACACCTATCGCGGCAATCAAACCCTGACTCGCTATGAATTTGCCGCTGGATTAAAGGCTTGTCTAGATTACGTTTACGAACAAAATATCAACAGTACAACCAACCCCGTTGCCGAAACTGATCTAAAAACACTGCAACGGTTACAACAAGATTTTTCTACTGAATTAAACCTACTTGCAGAACGGGTATACAGCCTAGAAAATCGCACAACTCAATTAGAATCTCGGCAATTTTCTCCCACCACCGAATTAGAAGGAGAGGTGATTCTTGCGTTTAGTGGAGTTCAGGGGACAAAAAAAGCTGATGGAAGTGGTGAAACCATTGACAATAATCTCACCTTTGGCAATCGAGTTCGCCTCACCTTAGAAACCAGTTTTACCGGAAAAGATAGACTACAAATCCGTTTGCAAGGTCGTGATATTCCCGAATTTGCCGAAGCCACAGGGACACAAATGGCAAACTTAGGGTTTGATGGAAAGGATGACAATGAAGTCGAACTTGATGAATTAGAGTACCGATTTTTAGTCACTCCCCAAACCCAAGTGAGTCTGGGTACAGTAGGAATCGGGTTAGGCGATTTAATCCCCACCGTCAACCCTCTATTTAGCGGAAGTGGGGATGGTTCCATTTCCACCTTTGGGCGAGAAAATCCCATCCGTCGTCAAGGAGAAGGGGCGGGAATTGGCATTTCTCAGAACTTGGGGGAGTCTGTTAATCTATCCTTGGGCTATGTTGCCATTGATGCCAATGAAGCCGATAATGGGATTTTGGGCAATGATACTTATGCTGCGATCGCGCAATTAACCTGGCAACCTAGTGACATCGCCTCTTTAAGTTTCACATACACCCGTTCCTCAAATAGTTTTAATACGGGAACTGGTAGCGAATTAACCAGTGATCCGTTTAATCGCGAGACTGAAGACGTAACAGCTAACTCTTTTGCCGCTGAAGCCTCTATACGAGTCAATCCAGGATTTATTTTAGGCGGGCGAGTGGGTTTAATTCAAGCGCAAGCTAATGACTTACCCAATCAACCTAATGCTAATATCATTACCTGGTCGATGTTGTTGGCTTTGCCAGATTTTGGCAAAGAAGATAGTTTGGTAGGTATTCTAATTGGTCAACCGCCGAAGATTCTTAATAATGAACTGGGCGCGGATTTTGAGGATCGGGATACAGCGTTACATCTAGAAACATTTTACCGTTTTCCGCTTAATGACGATATCTCGATTACTCCAGGAGTCTTTGTGATTACTAATCCAGAACACAACGGCGATAATGATGCAATTTATGTCGGCACTATCCGAGTTACATTGACGTTTTAATCTTGATTTAAGCTAGGTTTTCCTCAAATCAAGCCAACCGACACAGAGATCATAAAAATATTCAATTTAATGGTAAGCTGTCATGCATTTAAATTGGGTATTAGTAGCGAGCAAGATGCAAAGCCTGCGGCATGGCTTCGCTAAAGCCTGCGGCATGGCTTCGCTAAACGCACTACAAGGATTTCGTCATTATTGACATTAAGGTTTAAATGCCGAACAGCTTAGCTAATTAACCGCGATCGCATTGCTCTATTCCCGGTTCTAAGGTACAGTATCCAAGGAGGATAGCCCATCATGACTTCACCAGCAGCCAGAACTCAAGAACGGGTACTCGTCGCCGGAGCCACAGGCGGAGTGGGACAATTAACTGTTGCCAAACTCCTAGAGAAAGGCTTTACCGTGCGCGTACTCACTCGCAGCGCCGAAAAAGCCCGGACGATGTTTGATAACCAGGTAGAAATTGCCATTGGCGATATCCGTCAGCCAACTACTCTCCCTCCCGCCACACAGACTATTACTCACATTATCTGTTGTACTGGAACCACCGCCTTACCCTCTAATAAGTGGGATTTCGACACCATGGATCAAGGGGAGGGGTTAGGAAATTTAGTTGAATGGGGTAAGATTTATCTGGATGCCGACTATCGCCAGACTCATGCTCGCAATAGTCCTGAACAAGTGGATGCTCAAGGAGTTAGTAATTTAGTCAATGCAGCGCCCAAGGATTTAAACCGATTTGTGTTTATCTCCTCCTGTGGTGTTTTGCGGAAAGATAAACCCCCCTTCAATCTTTTGAATGCTTTTGGTGTACTGGATGCCAAAGAAAAGGGGGAATCAGCTATTATTAATTCGGGGTTACCCTACACAATTATTCGCCCCGCACGGCTCATTGATGGACCCTACACTTCCTATGATTTAAACACGCTATTGAAGGCAAAAACTAACGGCAAATTAGGTGTGGTTGTGGGGACAGGTGATACCCTAAACGGTGAAACCAGTCGAATTGATGTAGCCGCCGCTTGTGTGGAATGTATCGATAACCCGGTGACAGAGGGGAAGGTTTTTGAGTTAGTGAATAAAGGCACAAGACCGACTAAAATTGATTGGACAGCATTATTTTCTGGTTTGGAATAGTTAGGGGTGAGGTAGGGCGGGTTTTGTTGATACGTTATGGGTAACAAGTTAATCGAGTTCCTAAACCCACCCCTACAATTGTTCCTAAACCCGTCCCTACGATGCTGTCCACAATGCTAACCCGCCACCGCGTCCTCTTGCTGCAATTGCCCGATTCTCAACGAGGAAATAGGTGAAAAATGCCTTATCTTTTAACGGTTTATCATAAAAAGAAGCCTCTCGCTCTTGACCGCCGCGAATATATCCGTTATACAATTTTAAGCCAAATAATGACACGTTCATGCGGGTGAAATCAAAGGCGAGAATATTTGTCTTGGCAAAAAACTGAGTGGGTCCTGTGACAACCAGGTGCAGAGATCCCAGTTGTACTGAATTGACGACTGTTCCTTGCTCTTGACTGGCTTCTGAGGGGGAGTAGGATAACTGAATTTTTACCCATTTCGGCAAAAACCGTCCCGCACCCAAAACCACGCCAGCACGTTGACGAGAGCGTTTGGTTCCGGTGATAAACCCTAATCGCCATGTTCCCAGCAATTGGGAATAGCTATGGCGTACTTTCGTCTGTTTGGCTGTCTTCTCGGCGGTTAACAGCGCCTTAACCACAGCCTCCGGTGTAGGGGGTTGGGCAGAAGGTGTGGTTAAATACGCGATCGCTTGATCAAGTGTTGGATCAGTTAAGTCTGTGGTCATAACGATTACTATACCAAAAGAGTGGAATAGTTGTAGGTTGGGTTTCGACTTCGCTCAACCCAACAGAATCTAGGGCTAAGGTTCCCTACTACCAACTAAAGTTCGGGTTTGTGTTCTAATAAAACTGTTTTCACGGGTTCATATTCAACCTTAATCTGGGAGAATAACACGGCTGTCGCTTCACGATTCTCACGCTTCGCCTTGGCTTCTAACTCCTGACATAAATGAGCCAGACGTGTGGCTCCTACCATCGCACTGCTGGATTTCAACGTATGAGCAGTTCGCGTCACCAGTTCAGTTTCTCCCTGGGTGATCCCATCGGACAAGTCTTGTAAGAGTTTAGGAGTATCCTCTAGATAGTGCTGAATCACTTCGGCTAATATCTCCTCTTGGTTGAGCATCTCCCGTAATTGTTGAAAAATGACGGGATCAAACACGGGTTTATTGGATACATCTAATCCCGCCGCCTGGGTATTATCCGATGGAGTTGTATCAATAGAACGCCTAACTTCCTCTGCTTCCTCTGCTTCCTCTGCTTCCCCAGCTTCCTCTGCTTCCCCAGCTTCCCCAGCTTCCCCAGCTTCCTCTGCTTCCTCTGCTTCCCCAGCTTCCCCAGCTAGGGCGGGTTTAGTTAAGTTAGAGGTTTTCTCCGCAAGGGTATTGGTAAAACCCGCCCCTACACCCCCTGCTTTCTTTAACGCCTCAACCAATTCCTCAATACGGATAGGTTTGCTGATATAATCATCCATACCTGCCTCGATGCACATTTCGCGATCGCCGACCATGGCATTAGCGGTCATAGCTATTATTCGCGGACGTTGCGATTGAGTCTCCCCATCTAAATCAGACCACGCTTGACAAATGCGCCGGGATGCCTCTAACCCATCCATTTCTGGCATCTGCACGTCCATAAACACCACATCATAAGGCTGACGCTGTAGCGCTTCTAAGACTTCTAACCCATTCCCGGCTACATCCGCTCGATACCCCATCCGTTGCAGCAGATGCAACGCTACCTGCTGATTCACCGGATTATCTTCCGCCAGTAAAATCCGTAGGGGTAACCGTTCACCCATCCTGGCGTCAATGTCTGGTTTCTTAGCGCTGTGGACTTTTACCTTAATCGGTATCCCCGCCATCGCTTGCATCAGCACATCACACAGTTGAGACTGTTTAATCGGTTTAGTCAGAAACCCCGCAAACGTCTGCTTCACATCAGGTGTATCGACTTGCAACTCACCCAGAGATGACAGCATCACCAGAGGCAGAGTTTGACAACCGGGAACCTTACGAATTTTTTGTGCCAATGTTACCCCATCCATCTCTGGCATCTGCATATCGAGAATCGCCAGATCAAACCGTTCTCCCTGATGCAGCCAGTCTAAGGCTTGAACCCCTGATTGCGCCGCATAGCATTCCATCCCCCAGACTTGAGCTTGGCGCATCAAAATCTTGCGATTGGTATCATTATCATCGACAATCAGCAGGCGTTGACCATCAAGTTCTAAGCGACAAACCTGATTACTATTGAGTTGGGTACTCGGTTCAGCCGGAACCACGAGGGTGAAGTAAAAGGTTGAGCCAATATCCTCTTGACTTTCTATCCACATTGTCCCACCCATCATTTCGCACAATTGCTTACAGATAGCAAGTCCCAATCCTGTGCCACCATATTTGCGGGTGGTTGAGGAATCGACTTGACTGAAGGGTTGAAATAAACGGTTTAATCGTTCTGGGGGAATACCAATTCCAGTATCCTTAACCGCAAATTGAATCTGGTAATGGGGGGTAGCCGCCGAGGGAGTAATGGATAGGGTTGGAGATGGAGAATCATCACTAGCCTTGGTTTTTGGACGCTCCCATTGTTCATAGTCGAGTTTCTCGGCGTTGACCGAAACAATCACTTCCCCTGATTGGGTAAATTTAATCGCATTACTCAACAGATTGACCAGAATTTGCCGTAAGCGAGTCGCATCGCCGACAATCATCCGGGGAGTTTGGGGGGTGATTTGATAGGCTAGTTCTAAGTTTTTATCACTGGCTTTGGCGGCTAACAGATCCAGACAATTTTCAATACAAACTTGTAGATCAAAGGAGGCTTCTTCTAACTCCAGTTTGCCGGATTCAATCTTGGAGAAGTCGAGAATATCATTAATAATGGTGAGTAAGGTATCGCCACTATGACGAATCGTAGTGACAAATTCCTGTTGTTGAGGGGTTAACTGCGTATCCAACAGCAGTCCAGTCATACCAATCACCCCATTCATCGGCGTGCGAATTTCATGACTCATCGTAGCGAGAAACTCACTTTTGGCACGAGTCGCTGCCAAAGCCACATCACGCGCTTGTGCCAATTCTTGTGCCGCCTGGTGACGCTCAATTTCTCCGCCAATCCACTGCGCCATCAGTCTTAACAGTTCAATTTCTATATCTTTGAATGGCGTTTGTCGGGGGGTGAGACTGACGAAACAGAGCGTACCATATAGTTGTCCGCTAACTATGACAGGAACACCAATATAGGTTTCGACTTGGAAAACCTTGAAGCCGGGGTGATTGTGCCATTGGCTGGTGCTAGCGGATAAGATACAAAGGGGCTTTTTGGCGTGTACGATTTCGGCGCAGTAGGTTTGTTTCAGGTCAAGAGTCACCCCTTGGAAGTTCAAATTATTGGGCATTTGGGCGGCGATGATTTCATAACGCCCGTTCTCGGTGTCAATGTTTTCGATATGAGAGAGAATACCGACATCCAGATTAAACTGGCGGCGTCCCATTGCTAGTAAGTTTTGTAGCTTTTGCTCAAAGTCAGAATTTTGTCCGGTTGTAACTTCGTATAAAGCGCGAATTATGGCAGCATTTTCTCGCAGTTCTTGTTCAATGTGTTTGCGTTGAGTAATATCAATAGCAATACCTAAAATTGCTGGGGTTGCTGAACCGGTGACATAGAAAGGAATGCGGGTGGTTTGCACGATACGAATGTTACCCTGAGCATCGGGAACTCGTTCCTCTGGGATGTGTTTGGGTTGTCCCTGTTGAATAATTTGTCGTTCTTCTTCGCGAATGCGGCGCAGTTGTTCGGGAGATTTAATAAAGTCTTCGTCTTTGTGGTTGAGCAGGTGTTCTACCGTCGTCCCATAAGCATCCGCGATCGCTTGATTGACTAGGATAAACTGTCCATCTAAATTTTTGGCGAAAATAAAGTGAGGCACTAGATCAATGATTTGACGTAGCTTTTGCTCACTGGCTTGTAACTGTTCGGCGGCTTGCTTGCGATCGCTAATATCCTCTACTGATCCTTCATAGTACAGCAGCACACCATTCCCATCCCGCACCGCACGAGTATTCTCACTAATCCAGATAATCCTCCCGTCTTGGCGATATACTTGGGACTCGAAACTAGAGACAGCACCCTGTTGATGAATCAGGCGTTTAAATTCAGCCCGTTGGGTTTGATCGACGTAGAGTTGATGTTCACAATCGGTGAGGCGACTGATTAGGGTTTCGGGGGAGGGATAGCCATAAATCTTAGCCAGAGCCGGGTTAGCGCTAAGATACCGTCCATCGGGGGTGGTTTGGAAGATACCCCAACCCGCCTTTTCAAAGATACTGCGATAGTTTTCTTCGGCTTCAGCTAGAGCTTCGGCGACTTGGATACGTTCTTTAATTTCTCGTTCTAACTTCTGATTTACCTGGGTTAATTCCTGGGTGCGCTCATTCACACGCTCCTCAAGTTGAGCATTCAGACTACGCACCTCAGCTTCGGCTTGCTTGCGATCGCGGATTTCCATTTCCAACGCTTGATTAGCCGCTTGCAGTTGAGCGGGGCTGGGTAGGGCTAAAGCTTGGGGAATCAGCGGAATCAGGACTAACGCCGTGTAACAGGAAACCAAAGCCGTAACCGCTTTAATCAAGCCAGAGAGCCAATAATCTGGAAACCAAAGTGTCCAGACTCCCATAGCGTGAGTCATCCCACAGGCAATAATAAAAGCACCAAATAAGAAAAATACTCTGGGAAATGGGATATCCTGTCGCTGGTCAACAAAGTAAAGCAGAGTAACAGGAATTGAAAAATAAGCCAGCGCGATTAAGGCGTCCGAAATAACATGTAGGGAAACTAAATTCGTTTGCCACAAGTAGCAATGACCGTGAGGAATATACAACAGTGTTGTTAATAAATCTGGCATTATTAGTCCTTCAGTAATCCAGCCGATTGATTCCCGTAAGTGGGTGGACACAATTAAAGTTAACGGTTGAGATTAGGGAACAGGGAACACCTCGACTTACCTCGACTCCGCTCGGTAACACGCTCGGTGTGTCACAGGGAACAGTAAGGGTTTGAGGGCAATTTCCAAAACTTAACACAGTACCGTTTTCTTTTGTCCGACTACTTATCCAAAAGAGTGAATGCTCCATGTTATTTTGCTGTGAGCCGATTGAGGGTAGGGGCGCATAGCAATGCGCCCTAGCGCCCTTGATTGGAGGACATCACGTCAAAGCTGCTGTCGAAACAAAAGAAATCAGGGATAGTTTAATTGAATTCCGTTTCTTGTAGGAAATGGCGAAAGATTAAAAGCTAATGGTAAATCACCCGTTTCTGTCTATTTAGTAGCACAACTTGTCAGAACTCTTTATCCTCTAACATGGAATACTTTATCTATAATAAACATTTTGGCTGGACGAATGACATGGCTTGCTTATTTTCGGGAGCGAGTATGACGTAGCTTGCTGCTCAAAGGAAGGGAGTATGACGAATGACAATGACGATAAGAGCCGTTAATTCGCCAGGTAGACGCTGTGCCATTTGCGGATCAATCTGGGAGGAAAGGGACGCGGGTTTCACAGGAATCGGCTTGCCCACCAAAACCTGATTCAGGATATCATAACCCACACCCGCCTCACTGTCTACCCACATCGTACCGCCCATGATTTGACTCAATTGTTTGCAGATAGCTAATCCCAGCCCGGTTTCGCCATATTTGCGGCTGGTGCAGGAATCCACTTGGAAGATTTTCCCCACACCCGACACCCCCACCCCTGACATCCTAACTACCTTTCCGAAGAGCTTGTCACCCCTTCAGCCTTTCCTCTTTTACCCTTCTACCCCTTTTCCTCTAAGTAGGTGGACAATAATTAACGTGAACGGTGAAGAACTCGCGCAAGCGAGAAGCAAGCTACGTCATTCGTTTATGTAAGGGTTTGAGGCTTGTTTACAAAAATTATGATTTATTCAATCGTATCTTTTATCCTAGGTTTTACCATCTCATTCGGCAGACAAATTTCGGTTTTTGCCAAACTCGACAAAGGGCTTTGGTTTTTCCAAAACTACGAAGTTAAACGGATAATATTTACTAGCTTTTCATTGATATTTGCCGCCATTGCCATTTATCAAGATACAGATAATAGGTTGGTTTTCGGATTATCCGTGATGACATTTGTCTTGCTAGGTTTTGCCTTTTTATTCGACATGACCTATCTTTTTCCAGAGATTGATCGAGTTGATAAAACTTTGGCAAGATGCACCACGATAAACGAAACTACCAGAATAATTGGATTAACGATAGGACAAACAGCAATCGCTTACCCTCTTGATGAAGTGGTTATCCCCAGGCATATTATCAACGACGAAATCGAACACACAGCTATTCTAATTTCTTATTGTGCGCTTTGCCAAAGTGCTTTGGCGTTTAAAGCCGAGGTTGGCAAACAACACTTGTATTTTAAAGTAGCAGGTGTCTGGAGAAGGAATATGATCATGATTGACAAACACACCCAAAGTCTATGGCAACAAGCAACGGGGGAATGCATTTATGGAACCTATAAAGGGACTCAACTAGAATTGTTATCGGGCGAAAATACAACGTGGGGAGTTTGGCGAGGAAAACACCCGGATTCGCTGTTTGCCGAAAAATGCTTTGAATCCAGACACGGGATTCTCTCTAGGGAACTCATGCTAAAAGCCCTTAATTTCGTAACCCCCAAGGTAACAATGCCCGGATTTGCTGATTTGTCAGGATTACCGCAACGCGAAACGGTTTTTGGCATAAGCTTCAATGGTGTTTCTAAGGCTTATCCCCTATCCGAATTAAATACGATTTCCCAGTTCACAGATAACTTTAACGGGAAAAATGTGGAGTTAGTTTACGATCAAAAAGAAAACTGCTTGGCGGCAAAGGAAAAAGAAAACAATCAAACTTTAATTGTCGAAAAACACTGGTGGTTGGGATGGAAGGAATTTCACCCCAATACGGAAATCTGGAGAAACAATTAGGTAGGGGTGGCTGCCATCGAACTCTGATCAGCTCTAAGCTGTCATGCATTTAAATTGGGCATTAGTAGCGAGCAAGATGCAAAGCCTGCGGCATGGCTTCGCTAAACCCCGCATTTCTCACAAGAAGCGCGATCGCAAATCACAAAAACCTTGCCAGACAAGGATTTAATCCCATTTATTCCCCCCAGCCGCACACAACAGTGTGTTGCACCTTCAAGCCTCTGAATAATCATGCTCCTCAACCTAATAAAAAAAGCAAATTGATGCTCATATTTTTGGCATATAGCTTTAGTAAAAAGAATTAAGCTGTTCGGTATTTAAATTGGGGTACCTAAAACCTTGAAAGGCAACAGGGAATACACAATTTAAATGCGTTTTAGTTTAAGTAGTGTAAAGTTTACGCTAATTAACTTTTCTTGATGAACTCAACTAGGATTTTAACAATTAAATTGAGAATAAAATTCATAAAACCTGATATAATTTAGTTATAGAGAAAGTCAAATATTTTACTTTATGATTGCTAAATTATCTCAAAGGAATGACCATTCACTCAACTTTGGAAAAAAGAAAGGGAAAGAAATTCTTGCTAACTTTAACGGTGGTCGAATCACGTCAGATGCGGGAATTGTCTGGTTAGCAGAATTAGATAAAAAACTAAGAATCACAGCCAGATTTG
Source organism: Coleofasciculus sp. B1-GNL1-01 (assembly GCF_040220235.1). Lineage (NCBI taxonomy): Bacteria > Bacillati > Cyanobacteriota > Cyanophyceae > Coleofasciculales > Coleofasciculaceae > Coleofasciculus > Coleofasciculus sp. B1-GNL1-01. The sequence goes on along the minus strand of NZ_JAVJTO010000022.1, from coordinate 1,059 downwards.
CTGAATGCTTTCAAGACCATCGAAATTTAGCCTATATAGATTATACAGTTCATCAATTACTCGCTCAAAGAGTTTATGGTATTGCTTTAGGCTACGAAGATGTCAATGACCATGACCAACTACGCTATGATCCTGCTTTAGCAATTGCCTTAGAAAAGCTCAATTTTGATGACTCATCATCAGCAATTTTAGCCGGAAAAAGTACCTTGAATCGGCTGGAATATTGCCCCGATACAATCCTTCAACAACAAGAGTCTCGCTATCATCGTATTGAAGCTAACCCGGAAGAGATTAAGAAAGCCTTCGTAGACATCTTTTTGGAGTCTTATCAAACCCCTCCTCAACAAATCATTTTAGACATGGATGTCACCGATGACCAAGTTCATGGGAGTCAAGAAGGCGCATTTTTTAATACTTATTATAAAGGAGTCTGCTATGCCCCTTTGTATATCTTCTGTGGACATCATTTATTAGTGGCAAGATTACGTCCTTCTAATGTAGACCCAGCCGAAGGAGCATTAGAAGAATTGCAGAGAATTATTGGCTTAATTCGAGAGAAATGGCATAATACGCAGATAATAGTGCGAGGCGATAGTGCTTATGCTCGTGAAGAAATTATGAATTTTTGTGAAGATAAAGAAGGGGTAAATTATGTGATAGCAATGGCAACAAATAGCCAATTAAAGTTACAAGCAACGAATCTTATTGAAAAAGCAAAAAAAGAATACGAAGAGAAGTTATTGCCAGTCACTGAATTGATGGATAGTCTTTTCTCTAAGGATGAAGACTTAGAAGAGGTGAGAAAGTTAGTTCCCAACGCAACTTGGTTTCGCTCTATCTACTATCAAACTGAAAAGTCATGGAGTCGTCAAAGAAGAGTGGTAACAAAAGTGGTTTATGGGAGTGAAGGGTTAGAGCTTCGTCATGTCGTCACATCTTTACCTCCTTCTCAAATTACGCCTTCTCAACTTTATACTAAACAATATTGTCCGAGAGGAGAAATGGAAAATCGGATTAAAGAACAGCAATTAGACTTATTTGCTGACCGAACTTCTACCC